>JBBRZA010000028.1:0-34219 GCA_038237145.1 Gaiellales bacterium | reverse complement strand
GATCTTGGCGCTCACTGCAGTGAACGGCGAGGCAGTAGCGCTCACGCATCCACCCGGGACTCCGGGCGTCGGCGAGGCACATCCTGTAGCCGTGATGTCGCGCTCAGCCACGGTCGTGCGTGCCTGGAACGTCGACGTTGTTTTCTTGCCCGTCTTCTTCAGCACGACGCTGTAGTTGCCGGACGCGTTCGCCCGCGCCGTGAAGCCGGCCGACTTGCCGTTCACCAAGAGGACGACTCTCGCACCTGCGACGGCGGCGCCTGCCTGCGTCACTTTGCCGGTGAATTTCACGAGCCGCCGCTTGGCGTTGACCTTCTTGGCGAGCGTGACCGAGCCGTCCGCGACGAACGCGCGCGTCTCGACCGTTGCGCCTGCATTGGGAGCACCTATGCCCGCTGCGTACGGAGTCGTGATCGTCTTCCAGATGCTCTGCCCGGCGGGCACGGTGAAGACGTTGTTCACCGTGAACGTCGCGTCGAGGAGCCGGGCGCCGTTCGGCGAGCGGCCCGGCGTGCCGACCGGAACGTCGTCGGGCGCGAGGCACACGACGAGCTTGTACGAGCCGAGCGCCGCTTCTGCGCCCGTCAGCTGGTCGACGTGCACGGGCAGGTTGATGTTCTGTCCGGCGACCGCGAGAGCGAGGTTCCACACGGCGATGTGGGGAACCGGATCGCATCCGGGCGCATTGGTGGTCGGCGGGACGGCGATAACGTCACCCGAAAGCGGCAGCGGGATGTTCGCGTCGCGCGAGAACACTGTGCCGCTCGTCGATCCGATCTTGCTACCGGGTGCCGCCGACGCGTTGATCGTGTAGCCGGCCGGAACGTAGATGGAGATTCTTGCCGGCTGCGCGTCGGTCTGCGCCTGCGACACCTTGATCGTGAGCGACGTCGTGGTCTGCTTGACGCTCAGCTTTTGGGTCGCCAGCGCGTTCCCGGCGAATGCCAGCACGGCGGTGCCCGCAAGTGCGAGCACGGCCAGTCTGAGGATTGTTTTCATACCCCTTCCTTTCCTACTTCGAAATGAGAAAGCCCCTCCATTAGACGCGAGATTCCCCCAAGAGTTGTGCCTAATCCCGAGCGTTCACCAGCTTGCCGAAGAACTGCCAGTGATCCGCGCGGTAACGCGCCAGCTTGGCACGGTCGATCGGGTAGTAGTCGCTCGGCGAGGTCTTGACCCGGAGGCCTGGCAGCAGGAACGGATTCGTCTCGTCGAGGTGGGTCGCGGCCTTCAGGACGCTCGCACGAGTCGGGTTGCGGCCGGCCTTCTTCAACGTGTCCACCATCGTGTACGCGACTGCCATCCCGTAGTAGTTGAACACGTCCTCCGCTTTCGCGCTCGGGAGGAAACGCCGGAGGATCGATTGGTAGAGCCTGACGGTCTTGTCCTTCGCCCACTGCTTCGAGGTCGGATCTTTCACGAATGCGATCGAGATCGAGCCCTCGACCTGTTTGCGGCTGGATGCGACGCGGGCGATCTTCATGATGTCCGGTGAGATCGAGACCGACGTGACGTAGACGTGCGGGTGCCAACCGAGCCGGAAGGCGCCGACGTAGCCGAAGATCGCGAACTGCGGCGTGGCGAACAGCATGAGCGTGTCGGCGCCGCTGCTCTTGAGCCGTGCCATCTGCGATGCGACGCCCGAGTCTGCGATCTCGTACGCCTGCGTGCCGACGATCTTTGCCTTGCCGCCGAGACCGTGGCGCAGGCCGTTGAGCATGTCCTTGCCGAAGTCCGAGTTCTCGTACAGCACGGCGATTCGCGCCTTCGGCTGATGCGAAGCGACGTAGCGGCCGTAGATCGCGCCCTCGCCGGCGAAGCTCGGGAGGTATCCCATCGACCACGGGTATTTCGCATGCTCGGTGGCGAGCTTGGACACGCCGCTACCGAGGAAAAGCTGCGGCACTTTGCGGTCGTTGAGATACGAGCGGATGGCGAGTGCGTGCTCGGTGCCGACGCTGTTGAAGATCGCCAGCACGTCGTCCTGTTCGACAAGCTGCCGCGTCAGGGTGATCGTTTTCGCCACATCGAACTCGTCGTCGAGGTACTTGTAGTCGATCATTCGGCCGAAGACGCCGCCTTTCGAGTTGACGTACTTGAAGTACGCGTCCGCACCTCGCCCGACCGAGCCGTAGGCGGCTGCGGGGCCGCTGACGGGGATCGTCCCGCCGATCGTGATCGTGCTCGGCGTGACACCGGGCGTCGCCGCGGGAGTGCCGAGCGCGATCGCGGCCGCCGCGATGTGCGCGATCACGGGGACACAGGCTTGGTCAGAACCGGCAGCGTGAGCGTCACTTTCCCGATGTGGGCGACCGATCCCTCGGGAACGGGGATCAGATAGACGAGATTGCCAACGTTCTGAACCGTCGAGCGCGCGCCGAGCGTGACTCGCAGTCGCGAGCCGGCCGGGATCGAGGTGACCTCGTTCTGCAGCTTGATCGTGACCGTACGCGGGCGTTTGCCGCTCGTCTGCGTGTCCGCGCCGCCGTCGCTGACGACGATCTCCGAGCCGCTCGGCGTGATGGCGCTGAGCACTGCAACCAGATGCTTGTAGCCGGTAGGAGTTGCGAACGAGACCTTGACGATCGGTGCGCCGAAGCTCTCGAGGTGGCGAACGCGGGCAGTCGTTCGTGCGACCTTTCCTTCTGCCGAGAGCGTCCGTCGCCCTCGGAACGCAAACGTCAACTGACGCGGCTTGGGCAGGCTCTTGAACGAGACGGGCGTGCGCCACGGATCGGGCGCGATCTCGAGCGGTGGGCGCTTGTCGATCCCGTTCGGGATGCCTTTGAGGAAGCGATCGAACCATGTTCGCACCTCCACCGCCGCGTAGTCGAACTCGTCGGGGGGATTCGTCGCCGGCGCATGGCCGAAATCGCCCAGATACAGCCGCTTCGGTCCCTTGAGAAGCCGGTACGCGGCAAGCGCCTGACTCGCGTCGAACGCGAAGTCGCGACGTCCCTGCAGGATGAAGGTGGGAATGCGGACGCTTCCCAGTTGCGACCGTGTCGACCGCGACGCGAGGTATGCGCGCAGCGACGGAATGTTCCGTTCGGCGACAGCGTCGGCGAGAAGCTGGCGTTCTTCAGGCCCGTAGCGATCGCTTGGAATGTCTTGCGAGAAGCCGAGGATGATTCCCGCCCGCACATGTCCCTGGGGTGCCAATGCCTCGCGCAAATCCGTCCAGGTCGCCACGGGCGCGATCGCCGCGAAAGGAAACCCTTCGACTGCTGCTTTCCAGACGAGGCCGCCGCCGTACGACGCTCCCTCCGCACCCACATGCTGCGCGTCGATGTTCGGGTGTGCCGTCAGCCAGGAGAGAAGCTCGCGCAGATCGGCCAACTCGCGAGGACCGTCGAGCGTGAACAGGCCGCCCGACTCTCCGTGTGCCCGCGCGTCGTAGGTGAGCACGGCATACCCTTCCGGAGCGAGGAAACGAGCGGCCAAAGTGTTCGTCGTCCAGTTGGCGAAGTCGGCGTTATTACGCGTCATGCCGAGCCCATGCAGCAGGATCACTGCCGGCCAGCCGGCGGCGGGCGGCGTCCCCTTCGGCTCGAAGTAGCTGGCGGCAATGCGGACACCGTCGCTCATCGTCACCTTCGTCTCGGTCTGGGTGAAGTCGCCCGCGGCGGCTCGGCTCGCCGGGGCCAGGGCGGTCAGCGCGACCGCGAGCACGACGAGAAGGCGGCGCACTAGGTCCACAGCGTATCCCGGCTATACGATCGCCGTGTGGATCCGCGGCCGGTGGGCGTGTTCGATTCGGGCGTGGGCGGCCTGACCGTCCTGCACGAGTGCCTCGTGACCATGCCGCACGAGGACTTCGTCTACCTCGGCGACCACGCACGTTTGCCCTACGGGCCCCGACCTCTGGACGAGGTCCGGCGGTTCGCGCGCGAGATCGGGGCCTATCTGCAGAACCAGGGCGTGAAGCTCGTCGTCAACGCGTGCAACACTGCGACGTCGGCCGCGCTGCCTCAGTTGCAGGAGGATCTCGACGTCCCCGTCGTCGGCGTGATCACGCCGGAGGCGCACGCCGCCGTACAGGCGACGCGCAACCGCCGCATCGGTTTGCTGGCGACGGAAGGCACGGTCGCCGCCGGAAGATACGCCGAGCTCGTGCACGCTCTCGACGCCGGCGTGGAGCTCGTACCGATCGCGTGCCCGCGCCTCGTGCCGCTGATCGAGAGCGAGGATCCGTTCGGGGCCGAGACGACCGAAGCGGTGCGGGAGTACGCGGCGCCGCTCAAGGAAGCGGAGGTCGACACGGTGATCCTCGGCTGCACCCACTATCCGTTGATCAGGCCGATCTTTCAGCGAGTCTTCGGGCGGGACGTGACACTCGTCTTCTCCGCCGAGGAGACCGCGCGCGAGGTCGCGGAGACGCTCGCGCGGAAGGGCTACGAGAACGACGCGGGCCGCGAAGGCTCGTACCGTTTCCTGACTACCGGCGACCCTGATGCGTTCCGTGAGATGGGCGCGCGCTTCCTGCAGCTCCCCGTTGCGGACGTCGAGCACGTTGAGCTGGCTGCCCTTGGTGCGGCGGCATGACGACCAGGAACGACGGCCGCAGGCACGACGAGCTCCGCCCGCTCGATCTGATCCCCGATTTTCTCGAGCAGCCGCACGGCTCCGTGCTCTATGCGCAGGGCATGACGAAGCTCCTCTGCACCGCTTCGATTCAGGAAGGCGTGCCGCGCTGGTTGTCCGGCAAGGGCCGCGGCTGGCTGACGGCCGAGTACTCCTTGCTCCCGGCCTCGACAGGCGATCGCACCGACCGTGAAGCCTCTCGTGGCAAGCAAGGCGGACGCACGATCGAAATCCAGCGGCTGATCGGGCGCTCGATACGTTCGGTCACGGACTTCGAGGCGCTCGGCGAGCGCACGCTCTGGATCGACTGCGACGTGCTGCAGGCCGACGGCGGGACCCGCTGTGCTGCGATCACAGGTGCGTATGTCGCTGCGCGCCGCGCGCTCGACAAGTTCGGCCTCTCGAAGGCGTTGTCCGGCTCCGTCGCCGCAGTTTCGGTGGGGATCGTCGACGGCGAGGCGCTGCTCGACCTCGACTACTCGGAGGACTCGCAGGCCGAGGTCGACATGAACGTCGTCATGACCGGCGACGGTGCGCTCGTCGAGGTGCAGGCAACTGCGGAGAAGACCCCGTTCACGCGTGCGCGGCTCGACGAGTTGCTCGAGCTCGCTGCAGGAGGGATCGAAGAACTGGCGCTCGCGCAAAAGGAAGCCGTTGCTGCAGCTCGCGTCTAGCCAGCTGCCGACCCTCAACTGGGACGAGTCGCTCCTACGGCTCGCGCTCGCTGCTCTGCTCGGCGGCTTGATCGGCGTCGAGCGTGAGTTGCGCGAGCGCGAGGCCGGCCTGCGCACGCACCTGCTCGTTTCGCTGGGCTCGGCTCTGTTCACGATCGTCGGCGCGTACGGCTTCCACGCTTTCCTCGATTCGGGAGCGAACGTCGTGCGCGCGGACCCGACGAGGATCGCCGCGCAGATCGTCACCGGCATCGGCTTTCTCGGCGCAGGCGCGATCATCCGGCAGGGGCTCTCGGTGCGAGGGCTCACGACGGCCGCGACTCTGTGGGTCGTCGCAGCCGTCGGCCTCGCCGCGGGCGCCGGCTACTACAGCGCCGCGGTGAGCACGACGGCGCTCGTGCTGCTCGCACTCTGGCCACTGCGAATCATCGCTTACCGAATCCTGACCCGCTTCCGCCCGGAGGACGGGCGGCTGCTCGTCGCGTTGCCGGCCGGCCAGGCGCCGGGGGAGGTGATCGACGAGGTCGAACGCGCCGGAGCGCGCATCTCGTCGCTCGAGGTGAGCCAGGAAGGGGATCGCCGACGGCTTGAGTTCGACGTCGTGCTGCCGCGTGACACTCCCGCTGCAGCGGTCGTTGCGCGCATCGCCGACCTGGAGCACGTCGTCGAGGTGCGGTGGACGGACTGAGGGCGAGGCTCGCCTCGCGCAACGCGAACAAGGCGCGCGAGCTCGAGCATTTGCTGCCGAACTGGAGGATCGAGCCGCTCGAGGCTGACGACTATCCGCCCGAAGAAGGCGACACGTACTACGAGAACGCACGCGGAAAGGCCCTGTTCGGACGAACCCGCGCCGAGCAGGACGAGTGGGTGCTGGGAGAGGACTCCGGGATCGAGGTGGCGGCGCTCCTCGGCGGGCCGGGAGTCCATTCGGCCCGTTCCGGTGGCGACGATCCCGTCGGCTGGCTGCTCGACCGGCTCGCCGGAGCCGAGGACCGCCGCGCGCGTTACGTGAGCGAGCTGGTAATCGTGTCGCCGGGCGGCGAGGAGCTCCGCGGCACGGGCACGCTCGAAGGCAGCATCGCCACCGAGCCGCGCGGCACGGAAGGCTTCGGCTTCGACCCGATCTTCATTCCCGACGGGGAAGAGAGAACCGTTGCCGAGTTGGGCAACGATTGGAAACGGGAAAACTCCCACCGCGCAAACGCGGCGCGCGCCCTGCTTGGTGCCTTAGGCGAGGCCGGCTAGCTCGTCGTCGGCCCGCTGCTCGGTGCGGCGCGCAAGCCACCAGTTCAGCTCGGCACCCAGGACGATCACGTTTGCCATCACGTAAAGCCAGACGAGCAGGATCGCAGGCGCACCGAACGCACGCAGCCCGGGGTTCAGGTCGGCGTAGCGCTGATAGAGCGGGAGCACCTGAAAGGTTGCCTCCAGCAGGATGGTGGCGAAGATCGCTCCCGGTAGGACCTCCCTCAGTGTCACGTCCTCGTTAGTCAGTACGTAGTAACAGGAGTCGAGGAACAGAAAGACGCCGACGAGCGAGACGCCGATGGAGAGCGCGTACGCCGTCACCGCGTTCGATACGAAGCCGGGGGCGTATTCCTGCAGCGCTGTTACGCCGAGCGAGCCGGTGAGCAGCGCGACGAACAGCGTCACCAGTGAGCTGACCATCAGGAGAACGGCGAGCCCTTTACCGCGCAGAAAGGACCGGTTCGGCCGCCCGTACACGATGTTGAGCGCCGACTCGAGCACGCTGAAGAGTGAGAGCGAGGTCCAGAGCAACGCGACCCCGCCGACGATGCCGAGTGTGGCCGCATTGTCCTGGACGGCGTGCACGAGGTTGACGATCTGGTCGATCGGAGTCCCTGGGAGCGTCTTCTTGATCTCCCTGACGAGGAACGAGGACTCGTCCGCGCGCCCGGTCAGGCCCAGGAGGGCCAGGGAGAGAAAGGTCAGCGGGACGAAGGAGAGAAGCGCGAAGTAGGCGATCATCGCGGCGAGGTGAGGGCCGCGGTCGGCGAAGAACTTCTGCACCAAATCCCGTCTCCGAACTCGCATGCCGGCGCAGTATCCCTATGCTTGGCGGCAGGATGGATGCCAAGCAGGCACTTGCCGACCTGACCGAGATCTCGTCGCAGATCCAGGCCGCGGTCGTGTTCGACGACGAAGGCAAGGTCGCCGCGTCCACGCTCGGCGATTCGCCGCGGGCGGATGAGCTGGCCAGGGCAGCCGGCGGGCTGCTTGCCGCCGCCGACGAGATCAAGACGGGCGAGAGCGCGCTGACTCAGCTCGAAGTGGCGACCGGCGAAGGCAGCGTCTTTGTGGTGCGGGCCGGAAAGACGGTCATCGCGGCCACTACGGGCAACAACCCGACTGCCGGGCTTGTCTTCTACGACCTCAAGTCGGCCCTGCGCACCGTCAAGCCGGCCGCGAAGCCAGCAGCCGCGAAGAAGTCCGCGGGCGCGAGCAAGAAGACGGCGACGGCCGCGAAGAAGAAGACTGCGGCGCGTAAGCCGGCGACCAGGAAGAAGCCGGATGCGTCGTAGCATCGCCGCACTCCTCGGGATCGTCGGCGGGATGCTTGCCGGCGCCGCGTTCATCCGCCGCCAGGTTGCGCATCGCGAGCGGGCCGACCTCTACTTCGAGGACGGCTCGATGCTCTCGCTCACGAACGGCTCCCCTGGAGCCGACCGGCTCCTGCCGCTCGCGCGTGACGTCATCCGCAAGACCCGCAGTACTTGACGGACGACGAGCTGAAGCTCGCGCTCCGCGAGCACGCCTACCTGGAAGGTGACTTCCTGCTGCGTTCGGGAAAGCGCTCGCGTTACTACCTGGACAAGTACCGCTTCGAGACGCGACCCGAGATCCTGGCGCCGCTCGGCGATCGGATCGCACTGGCGGTGCACGACTTCGAGCCGGACGCGACGCGGCTGGCCGGGCCCGAACTCGGCGCGGTTGCGCTCGCGGCCGCCGGCTCGCTCTCTTCCGGTCTCCCTTTTCTGATCGTTCGCAAGGCCGCGAAGGATTACGGAACCTCGAACCGGCTCGAGGGCGTGTACGTCAAGGGCGAGACCGTGTGCCTCGTCGAGGACGTTGTCACCTCCGGTGGAGCCCTCTTGGAGGCAGTCGAGGCGCTTCGCAGCGCCGGCTTGACGGTGCGGACGGCGGTCTGCGTGGTGGATCGCGAGGAGGGCGGAGCTGATGCGCTTGCTCGCCAGGCGGTGCGTTTGCGACCGATTTTTCGAGCGAGCGAGATCCTGGAAGCCGTCTAGATAGGCGCTCTTTTGGGCAAAAATCGTCCGGAGGGTCGGTCAGATCGGCTCAAAAGACCCGCAAAACCGCATGGTTGAGCCAGTCCGACACTGCTGTTAGGGTTTTCGCCCGAGGTCCGAACTGTCGACAGGAGGAGTGGGACTTGACGAAACAGGAGTTCGTTAACGAGATCGCGAGGCGCGCCGATCTCTCGAGTCGCGATGCGGCGAAGGCCGTAGACGCCTTCCTCGACGCGATCACCGACACGCTGCAGGGCGGCGGAGAAGTGGCCTTCACGGGCTTCGGAAAATTCGTGACCCAGCGGCGCGCGGAGCGTCAGGGCGTGAATCCTCGCAACCCGACGCAGAAGGTGACGATCCCGGCAGCCACGGTGCCGAAGTTCAGCGCGGGGAGTCAACTCAAGGCGGCCGTCAAGGCCGGCGGGGCCGGCGCCTAGTCCCGAGCCTCTCCAAGAACTGACGAAGGCCGCGTAGATCGCGGCCTTCGTCGTTCTAGGGCGGTAACGCCCACCCAAGATCAGGAGCAGACGGAGGGGCGGGCAGAGCCCGCCCCTCCTCTAGGTCGGCGCCGACAAGCGGCGCCTTCGTCGTCTTTGGGGCGAAGTACTCTCACGGTGTGGCCGCCGTCGCGACGACCAACTTCGCCGACCGTCTGGCCGAGGCGGTCGAGCGGAAGCGCTCCCAGCTCGTCGTCGGGCTCGACCCGCGGCCGGATCTCCTGCCAGTCGAGCTGAAAGGTGACGCTCACCTCGGCCGCGCTCAGGCCGCGGACGCGTGCGCGCGTTTCTGCCGCGGCCTCGTCGATGCGGTTGCGCCCTACGTGGTCGCGGTCAAGCCGCAGGTCGCCTTCTTCGAGGCGCTCGGCGCCGACGGAATACGGGCCCTCGAGGACGTCTGCGCCTACTCCCGAGCAGCAGGGTTGCAGGTGATCGCCGACGCAAAGCGCGGCGACATCGGCTCGACGGCGCGCGCGTATGCAACCGCGTATCTGGAGTCGCCGAACGGCAAGCCGCCGCTCGCCGACGCGGTGACGGTGAATCCGTATCTCGGCCGTGACTCGCTCGATCCGTTCCTCGCGGCGTGCCGACGGGACGGAGCCGGCATCTTCTGCGTCGTCAAGACGTCGAATGCCGGCGGCGCGGAGGTGCAGGACCTCGTCCTCTCGGACGGGCGGCACGTCTGGCACCAGGTCGCCGAGCTTGTCGCGGAGTGGGGTGCTGACCTCGTCGGGGAGCACGGCCTTTCTTCCGTCGGTGCCGTCATCGGCGCGACGCATCCGCGCGCCGTGGGCGAGGCACGAAGGTTGCTCCCGCGCGCGATCCTCCTGCTCCCCGGTGTCGGCGCACAGGGCGCGACGTCTGCCGATGTGGCGCGTGCCTTCACGAGTGGCCCGGCGAGCGCACTCGTGAACGTCTCGCGCGACGTGATTTACGCCTTCCGCGTGACCGGCATGGACTGGCGCAGCGCAGCCGCCGCGGAGGCGTCGAAGTACGCACGAGAAGTGTGGGCAGTCTCAGGCTGGTAAGGAGAAGCCCATGGACCCGCGCAGCCGCCAGCAGCTGACGCGCTACGGCGCCCCGGCTGCGTTCCTCGCGGCCGTGACGATCGCCGTGATCCTGATCAAGGCGGGCCTGAACGGCGGCTCAGAATCGACGACGACAGTCGGGCTCCCGACGACGTCCACAGCAACGAAGCCGACGACGACGACGAAGCTCGTTCTAACGGGCCCGCAAGGCACCACGACGACGACGGCGACTGAAACGACGGCGCCGGGGGCGGAGTACCACGTGGTTCAGAGCGGCGACACGCTCGGCTCCATCGCCGAGAAGAACAGCACCGCCGTGGACGAGCTGATGACCTTGAATCCCGGCATCGATCCGACGGCGATGCACATCGGGCAGCGCATCCGCGTCAAGTAACTATCCTCCCGCTCGTGATCCTCCGGATCTGGGTTGCTGCTCTCGTTGCGGCGCTCGCCCTCGTCATCGCTGTGCAAGCGGTCGCATCGCCGCCGCCGGTTTTGGCGCGAGCGTTCATCGTCGAGAACGCTGCCACCGGCGAGGTGCTTGCACAGCACCGGGCCTGGGCGCGCGTGCCGATCGCGAGCATCACGAAGCTGATGACGGTTCTCGTCGCGCTCGACCATGCACGTTGGCAGGAGGTGGTGCGCGTCCGCGCCGACGCGGCCGCAGTTGGCGAGTCGACCGTTCATCTCCGTGCCGGCGAACGGATACGTGTGAGTGATCTTGTCAAGGCTGCCCTGATCCAGAGCGCCAACGACGCGGCAGTGGCGCTTGCGGATTACGTCGGTCACGGCGATCGCAACGCGTTCGTGGCCCTGATGAACACGAAGGCCCGAGAGCTTGGGCTCGACCGCACCCATTTCGTCCGGCCAGACGGTCTGGACGTCCCCGGCCACTATTCAACCGCGCGTGACGTGACGACGCTCGCGCAGGAAGCTATGCGCGACCCGCGGATCAGGGCGGTCGTACGGGTCCGAAACGACTCGATCGCGGGCGGTCGCCGGCTGCACACGTGGAACGACCTACTCGGTGTCTTCAAAGGGCTCTACGGCGTCAAGACCGGACACACCGGCACGGCGGGCTGGTGCGAGGTCGCCGCGGTGCGCCGGAATGGTGTCACGCTCTACACGACCGTGCTCGGGAGCCCCTCGCGTTCGCAGCGGAACACAGACCTGGCCTCGCTCCTGCGCTGGGGCATCTCGCGTTACCGCTCGGTGTGGCTCGTGCCGCGCGGACACGTCTACCTCCGGGCGAGCGTCGGCTATGGGAAGGACTCGGTCCCGATCGTCGCCGCACGGCAGGTTGCGCGGGCCGTGCGCATCGACAAGCCGCTCATCGAACGGATCGTCGCTCCGACGGCGCTCGAGCTGCCGGTCGAACGAGGGCAGCGTGTCGGCGAAGTCCGCATCTACTCGGGACGCCGGCTCGTGGCACGACAGCCCTTGATTGCCGAGCGCTCCGTGGCCAAGCCTGGCTTCGGCGGGCGTGCCGGCTTCTATGCAGGCCGGACGCTCACTCACGTCAAGGGCTGGTTCTCGTGATAGTCACGGTGACGTTGAACGCGGCGATCGACCGGACGCTGACCGTCCCGAACTTCCAGCTCGGCCAGCGCCACCGCGCGAGTCAGGGTCTCACGCTCGCCGGCGGCAAGGGCATCAACGTTGCGCGTGCCCTCAAGCGGCTGGACGTCCCGGTGGTCGCGACCGGCCTCGCGGGCGGACGAACTGGAACGCGCATCGTCGAGGAGCTGACCTCCGAGGCGATCCTGAACGACTTCGTGCGGATCGCGGACGAGTCGCGCACCTCGAGCGCGGTCGTCGATCCGACCGCGGCGACGTACACGGAGATCAATGAGTGGGGACCGCACGTTGAGCCGGAGGAGCTCGCGATGCTACTCGACAAGATCAACTACCTCGCCCGCGGTGCAGACATGGTCGTGTTCGCGGGGACGCTGCCCCGAGGGGTCGGCGACGCCTTCTACGCGGAGGCGATCCGCGATCTCAACCGGCGCAACGTGCCGGCAGTCCTGGACTCAGAGGGGCCGCCGTTGCGGCTCGGTGTCGAGGCCGAGGTGTTCCTGGTCACGCCGAATCAGCGCGAGGCCGAGGGCCTCGTCGGCCAGGAGCTCGGGGACGATGAGGACTACACGATGGCGCTCTACCGGATCGCGGACATGGGCGCGCGCAACGTGCTCATCACCGCGGAGACCCGGAGCTTCGGGCTCTTCCGCGTCGAGCGGAAGCGGACGCTGTTCCGCGCGGACGCGCCACTGGTGGAGCCCATCTCTGCGGTCGGGTCGGGCGACGTGCTCCTCGCGGCCTTCCTCGCCGCGCGGGTCGCGGAGAGTTCGATCGAGGACTCGCTGAAGAGCGCCGTCGCCGCGGGTGCGGCCTCGACGCTCGAGGTCGGCGCCGGGCGCTTCGAGCCCCGGGAGGCCTCGCGGCTGCAGAGCTCGGTGCACGTTCGGGTGCTCGACCCGGTCGCGGGCTGATGTCTTGGCGGGGTGCTAGCGTGACGCGATGGGAGTCGAGCTAGAGCCAGGTCAGGTCGAGCGGCTCCTCGATCCGGACCGGAAATTCGGGAAGGAAGGGCTGACGTTCGACGACGTTCTGCTCGTCCCGGCCGAGTCACGCGTCCTCCCGAACCAAGTCTCCACCGCGACGCAACTGACTCGCGGCATCACGATCGAGATCCCGATCGTCTCGGCGGCGATGGACACGGTCACGGAGGCGCGGCTTGCGATCGCGCTGGCGCGCGAGGGCGGCATGGGCATCATCCATCGCAACCTGTCGATCGACGCGCAGATGGCGGAGGTCGACAAGGTGAAGCGCTCCGAGTCCGGAATGATCGTCGAGCCCGTCACCCTGCCACGGAACGCACTGGTCTCCGACGCGCTCGACCTGATGGCGACGTACCACATCTCCGGCGTGCCGATCACCGACGAGGAGGGGACGCTCGTCGGGATCCTGACGAACCGCGATCTCCGTTTTGCGCCCGACGCGTCGCAGCCTGTGTCCGCGTTGATGACCTCGCGCGACCTGGTGACGGCCCCGCTCGGGACGACGCTGGCGGAGGCGGAGGCGATCCTCCATCGCCACAAGATCGAGAAGCTGCCGGTCGTCGACGCGGAAGGACAGCTGAAGGGGCTGATCACCGTCAAGGACATCCAGAAGCGGATCGAGTTCCCGAAGGCGACGAAAGATGAGCAGGGACGGCTGCGCGTCGGCGCCGCGGTCGGTGTCGGCACGGACGCGTGGGAGCGTGCGGGCGCGCTGGTCGACGCAGGTGTCGACGTGTTAGTCGTCGACACGGCGCACGGCCATTCGGCGTCCGTGCCGGAGATGATGCGGCGGATCAAGTCGGAACTCGACATCGAGGTCGTTGCGGGAAACGTGGCGACAGCCGACGCCACCGAGGCGTTGATCGACGCGGGCGCCGATGGGGTGAAGGCCGGCGTCGGGCCGGGCTCGATTTGCACGACGCGCGTGGTCGCCGGAGTCGGGGTTCCGCAGATCACAGCGATCTACGACTGCGCCTCGGTCGCGGCACGTCACGGCGTGCCTTTGATCGCAGACGGCGGCATGACGTCGTCGGGCGACATCGCGAAGGCGATTGCCGCCGGCGCGGACTCCGTCATGGCCGGATCGCTCCTCGCCGGCACCGACGAGAGCCCCGGTGACGTTGTCCTACATCAGGGCGAACGGTTCAAGGAGTACCGCGGCATGGGTTCGCTCGGCGCCATGCGCGCACGGGGTTCATCCCGCGACCGCTACTTCCAGGGTGACGTCGAAGACGTCGAGAAGCTCGTTCCGGAGGGGATCGAAGGGCGCGTCCCTTACAAGGGGCCCGTTACGGCGATCTTGCATCAGCTCGTCGGCGGGGTGCGCCAGGCGATGGGCTATTGCGGTGCGGCGACGATCGAGGAGATGAAGGGTGCGCAGTTCGTGCGCATCACTGCCGCGGGGCTCCGCGAGAGCCATCCGCACGACGTGACGATCACGAAGGAGGCACCGAACTATCGCCGCTGAAGTCCTGCCCTTTCCTGCACGGCCGGCCGCGGAGCGGCCTGTCCGCGCTAGCGAACCGGGGGAGGGGGTCCGGGGGAACCGGGAGGTTCCCCCGGTAGAGGATCGCCCGGTGCTGGTGGTGGATCTCGGCGGGCAGTACGCGCAGCTGATCGCGCGGCGCGTGCGCGAATGCCGCGTGTACTCCGAGCTCGTCGGCCACGGCGTGACGGCGGCTCAGGTGCGCGCGCGCAACCCGCACGCGCTGATCCTCAGCGGTGGGCCTGCATCGGTGTACGCGGAAGGAGCCCCGCACGTCGATCCCGAGGTGTTCGCGCTCGGCATTCCGACACTGGGCATCTGCTACGGCGCGCAGCTGCTGGCGCTGGATCTCGGCGGCACGGTCGAGCGAACCGGTGCATCCGAGTTCGGCAAGACGGAGCTGACGGCTGTCGAGTCGGAGCTGTTCGCTGGCCTGCCCGAGGAGGAAACGGTCTGGATGTCGCATCGCGACACCGTCACGGCGCCTCCCCCCGGCGCCCGAGTCGTCGCAGTGTCCCCCTCGACGCCCGTTGCGGCATTCGAGGATCCGGAGCGTCGCCTCTACGGCGTGCAGTTCCACCCGGAAGTCGTGCACACACCGCACGGCACCGAACTGCTGAAGAACTTCCTCTACAACGTCGCGGGCGCGCCCCCTGCCTGGACGCCCGCCGCCGTGATCGAGGAGCAGGTGGAGCGGATCCGCGCGGCGGTCGGGCACGAGCGCGTCCTCTGCGCGCTGTCGGGCGGCGTCGATTCGGCCGTTGCCGCACTGCTCGTGCACAAGGCGATCGGCGACCAGCTCACGTGCGTCTTCGTCGATCATGGGCTTCTGCGTGAGAACGAAGCGGAGCAGGTGGTCGAGACGTTCGGTGGGCACTTCCGCGTTCCACTCGTGCACGTGCAGGCGCAGCGGCGGTTCCTTTCACGCCTCGAGGGCGTCGACGATCCGGAGGAAAAGCGCAAGATCATCGGCGAGGAATTCATCCGTGTCTTCGAGGAAGAGGCGGGAAAACTCGGAAACATCCGCTTCCTGGTGCAGGGAACGCTCTATTCCGATGTGATCGAGTCGGGCGGCGGTGAGGACGGAGTCGCGGCGATGATCAAGTCGCATCACAACGTGGGCGGGCTGCCCGCAGACATGCGCATGGATCTCGTCGAGCCTTTGCGGCTTCTGTTCAAGGACGAGGTGCGACGCGTCGGCGAGGAGCTCGGAATGCCCGAGGCGATGGTCTGGCGCCAACCGTTCCCCGGCCCAGGTCTTGCCATCCGCATAATCGGCGACGTCACCGAGGAGCGGCTCGCGATCCTCCGCTCCGCGGACGCAATCCTCCAGGAGGAAATCCGCCGCGCGGGGCTGTACCGCGAGCTGTGGCAGTCGTTCGCCGTGCTGCCGGCGATCCGCTCGGTCGGCGTGCAGGGCGACGAGCGCACGTACGCGTATCCGATTGTCATCCGCGCGGTCACGTCGGACGATGCGATGACAGCCGACTGGGCACGTCTGCCGTACGACCTGTTGGAGACGATCTCGAGCCGAATCATCAACGAGATCCCCGGCGTCAACCGCGTCGCCCTCGATCTGAGCTCGAAACCCCCGGCGACGATCGAGTGGGAGTAGCGGACTTTTCGTTCCGCGTGACTACTCCGGGACAGTACCGGTGCCAGGCACGGGTACGAAACTGTGACGTTTGCGTGCGGGGTTAGCGCACCGCGAAACCGGAGAGACCCTCCGGTTCTTCCTCGGTCACCTCGACTGACTCGACCTGAGCGCCGCGCGGCCCCTCGCGACTGAACGCGATCAGCCGCTCCACCGCATCCGCTTCGCCTTCGAAAACGGCCTCGACGGCGCCGTCGGCACGATTCGCGACCCACCCCGAGACGGCGTGCCGCTGCGCCAGTCGGCGCGTTGAGTCGCGGAAGAACACGCCTTGCGCCAATCCGCGCACGATCACACGCCGCCTGATCATGAGCGGGCCCTAGGGCGTCCGGATCTTCGAAACCAACTGCTGCTGGTGATAGCCGGGGTTCTCGCCGCCGCCGTTGAACGTCTCGACGGACGCCGTGTAGGTGAACCCGCCTCGTGAGTCGATGCCGAAGTAGTCGCCGATGAAGGTCGCCGGATTGCAGATGCAGTCGAAGCGCGGCGATGACAGCTGTGGATCCCAGGTGTGTTCGGACAGGCGAATGTTCCGGCCGAGCGGCCGGAGCTTCGCGCCGTAGAACTGGATCGCCGTGTTGATGCAGTAATTCTCGCGCCCGTAAGGCACGCGCGGGTCGAAGACCAGACCCGCGACGATCGCCTCGGGCGTGTCGCGTTCGGGACAGGCCAGCCGCCGGTCGTAGAAGGCGACCGCGACGGTCCCGCTGGGTGCGGCGGCAAGGTTCGGTTGCAGCGCGTTTCGCGCGCCGGGCGCGTCGTCCACCTGGATGGCTCGGGACCAATGCTTGCCGCCGTCGAACGAGCCGCGGACGAACAGCCTTGTCGAGCTCACACCGGACTGCTCGTACGCGACGTACAACGGGTAGAAGCGGCCGACCTTCCGCGGCCCGACGGCGAATGCCTCCCCGAAGGCGGCCCGGAACGTCGTGTTCCGATACCCGTCGACGTTGTGGCGGACGATCACGCGGCGTCGCGCCCAGGATCTGCCCCCGTCACGTGACGAAGTGAGCGACATCGTGAAGGGCTCGTTGTTGGTACGAAAGCTCGTCGTCGTGAGCCAGACGGTTCCGTTCGGCGCGACGCGTGGCAGTGAGCCGTTGTCGCCCACCCTTACGGCCTGCGCCAGCACGAGCCGAGGGCGGGACCAGTTCGTGTGTGTGCCGTTTTCGCGCGCATCCGCGTACGAGCCGTAGATGCGCAGGTCCCTGTCCTCGTTCCCGATCGCCCACGTGACATAGATGCGGCCGAAGTGCCGGCTGCGTCGATTGGTGTCGATTGCCATCCATTGCTTGTCGAAGGTTTCGCTCCCGTTGAAGGGCGTCCGTTCGATCAGATCGAACTGACCGCCGTGTGTCGTGTTCCAGGCCGCCGCCGTCGTTGCGCCGTGCGGGCGAACGGCGATCCCCAGGCCCGAGCGCGGCAACAAGGGATTGACGCTCGGAGACAGGAAGAAGTGTTGGCCGCTCGGGAGGTACGAGAACTCATACGGAAACACGACGGCATAGAAATTCCCCCACGGGTCGAACGCTCCGACCGGATCGGAATTGTCGGTCCAGCCTTCGTAGCCGGGAATGTGGCCGAGCTGTGGCCAGGACGCGCCGCCGTCGAACGACTCGAAGAAGCCGGTGAGATGGTTGTAGCCCTCGCTGTTGACGATCCATTTGCTGATGCCGATCAGGTGCTGCGCGTTCGTGGGATCGATGTGCAGATCCGATTCGGAGAAGTCCTTCGCGCGCAGCGGCGGGTTGGAGACGTCCTGCGTCGGAAATGGGCCGATGTCCTCCCCGGTCGTGGCAGCGCCGTTGCACAAGGTCGAGCCCCCGTCCGGGTAGCCCTGTGCGGGCGCGAGGCTGCCCGTGTAGTAGACCTCCGGCGCGTAACAGCTGACGCGTTGCGTGGTCGCCGCCACGCTGGTGACGCCGCGCTGTCCATAGCTCGCCGCGAAAGTAGCGTTCGCCTGCACGCCCTGAGGCGGCGCCGCGGCCGCAGCGGGTACACAGACCCCCGCGCAAGCCGCAACGAGCGCGGCGGTCCGTCCTCTCACCCGCATGAGCATAGTGACGACATGAAGGCTGAAAGGTTCGTGTCTCGCCAGGCGCCCGAGCCCTCGAACCCCCGCCCGATCCGACCCGATATCCTGCCCGGGGGCCGGCCGAATTCCGGGCCGGGCTGCTACAGTTTTGCGCTGGCGGACGCCCAAGTCCGCCTTTTCCATGAAGACTTACAACGCCAAACCGGGAGAGATCGCACGCCACTGGTACGTGGTGGACGCTGACGGGCAGACGCTCGGTCGGCTGGCGACCCGCATCGCGGACCAGCTGCGCGGCAAAGGCAAGGCCGAGTACACCCCGCACGTGGACACCGGCGACTTCGTGATCGTCGTAAACGCCGAGAAGATTCATGTGACCGGCAACAAGCTCGACCAGAAGCGCTACTACCGGCACTCCGGCTACCCCGGGGGTCTCCGCAGCCGGACATTGCGCGAGCAGCTCGACCGGAGGCCCGAAGAGGTTCTGCGCGCAGCGGTGAAGGGCATGCTCCCGAAGAACCGGCTCGCTCGGCAGCAGATCACGAAGCTCAAGATCTACGCGGGACCCGAGCATCCGCACGGGCCGCAGGCGCCGCAGCCGTTGAAGTGGGAGGACAGATGAGTCAGCTCGCGCAATACCGTGGTACGGGCAAGCGGAAGACTTCCGTCGCCCGCGTGATCCTGAGACCCGGCGACGGGAATACCTGGTTCAACGGCCGCACGATCGAGGACTACTTTCCGCGTGCCGCGCACCGCACTTCCGCGCTGGCGCCGCTGCAGATCGCAGGGGTCGCAGGGACCTTCGACATCCGGGTACGGGTTCACGGCGGCGGCCCGAGCGGACAGGCAGGCGCCGTTCGTCACGGCATCGCCCGCGCGCTGGTCGAGGCCGATCCCGAATTGCGTGTCCCGCTCAAGCGGGCGGGCTTCCTGACGCGCGACGCTCGTATCGTCGAGCGTAAGAAGGCGGGCCTGCACAAGGCGCGCAAGGCGCCGCAGTTCAGCAAGCGGTAGTGCGCCGCCAATACTTCGGCACGGACGGGGTCCGTGGCGTCGTCGGCAAGGACATCACCCCGGAGCTCGTTGAACGTCTCGGCCGTGCCGCGACCCTTTGGTCCGGGCGCGGCCGGATCTTCATCGGGCGCGACACGCGCGCATCCGGGCCTGAGCTGGAGGACGCGCTGGCGCGCGGGATTGCCTCCGTCGGCGGCAACGCGGTCGTCGCGGGTGTGCTCCCGACCCCGGCTGTCGCACTCTTGACACTCGACCTCGGGTGCGTCATCACCGCATCGCACAACCCTCCTGAGTACAACGGCGTGAAGTTCTTCGATCGCGACGGCCAGAAGCTGTCCGACACCCAGGAGGAAGAGATCGAGGCGCTGCTCAACGAGCCGGCGACGGGGGGCGGCGAGATCGACGAGGTCGGCGTCGCGACGGACAGCTATCTGGAGCACGTGGTCGAGCGATTCGGTTCCGATCTCACCGGTTTGAGGATCGGTGTCGACTGCGCCAACGGCGCATACTCCGGGCTCGCACCGCAGGCCTTCACGGAGCTCGGCGCGCAGGTCACGCCAATCGGCGACGAGCCCGATGGGACGAACATCAACGTCGGCTGCGGTGCGACCGACCTGCGGGCGCTGCAGCGCACCGTCACCGAGCTCGGGCTCGACCTCGGCGTCGCCTTCGACGGTGACGGCGACCGCATGCTGGCCGTGGACGGGAACGGCGACGTCGTCGACGGCGATCAGATCCTTGCCGTGCTCGCCGTAGACCGCAAGGTCGACCTGGTCGCGGTGACGGTGATGGCGAACATGGGCTTGCATCGCCTCATGGCCGAGAACGGCGTGCGCGTCGTCACGACCGACGTGGGCGACCGTTACGTTCTCGAGGCGCTGCGCCGAGAGGGAGGGATTCTCGGCGGCGAGCAGTCCGGTCACCTGATCTGGCTCGACGGACATGTGACCGGTGACGGCCTGGTTGCGGCGCTCCTGCTCTGCAGCGCTTTGCACGGCCGCCCGCTCGCGGAGGTCGCTGCCGTCATGCCCCGCTTTCCGCAGGCGAAGGAGAACGTGCCCGTCGCGAACCATGGGCAGCTCAATCCCGCGATCGAAGAGGAGGTTGCGCGGCTCAATGCCGAGCTCGGGGACCGCGGCCGGGTGCTGGTGAGACCGTCTGGCACGGAGCCCGTCATTCGTGTGCTGGCGGAGGCGGAAAGCGGCCCGGAGGCCGAAACCCTCTGTGGTAGGATGGCGGCTCTCGTGCGACGAGAGCTCGGCTGACCGCCTCAACGAAGGGGCGGATGCTCAGCCGGGCTTTGGCGTTTTCGAGAGCCTGTTTTCGAAAAACCGCTATCTGAGCATTTCGATCCACCTCTGAACGCACGGGGCGGCAACTGAGAGGAGCTTCGGGTGTGCGGGATCATCGGGTACGTCGGTAGCCGGCCTGCGAAAGAGCTGTTGCTGCACGGCCTCGAGCGCCTCGAGTACCGCGGCTACGACTCGGCCGGCATCGCGCTGCGCGAGACCGGCGGCCTCGAGTACGTGCGCGCCGTCGGCAATCTCCAATTCTTGAAGGACGCTGCCGGCCCGAACGGCTCCAGGTCGAATCACGGTCTCGGTCACACGCGTTGGGCGACCCATGGCGCCGTCAACGAGCAGAACGCGCACCCACTGACGGGTTGTGAGGACGGCCGGCTCGCGATTGTGTTGAACGGAATCATCGAGAACTATCGTGAGCTGAAGGAATCGCTCGAGGCCAAGGGCCATCAGTTCAGCTCCGAGACGGATGCGGAAGTGGTCGTGCACCTGATCGAGCACAAGTACGAAGGCGATCTCCTAGAAGCCGTGCGCGCCGTCTATCGCCAGCTCGAGGGGCACTTCGCCTTCGTCGTGATCCATCACGACCATCCCGATCTCCTCGTGGGCGCCCGTCATCAATGCCCGCTCGTCGTCGGTGTCGGGGAAGGCGAGATGTTCCTGGCGTCCTCGATCGCGGCGTTCCTCAAGGAGACGCGGAAAGTGCAGCTGATCGAGGACGGTGAGGTCGTCGCGATCACTCCCGATGGCGCGCGCTTCTTCACGGATGAAGGCGAGGTCGAGCACAAGGAGGTCGAGCCGATCGACTGGGACGACGAGAGCGCCGTCAAGGGCGGCTACGAGACATTCATGCTCAAGGAGATCTACGAGCAGCCTGAGGCGGTGCGTGAGACGATCGGCGACCGCGCGCGACGCGGGAAACTCGTGTTGGAAGGGATCGGGCTCAACGAGCTGGAGATCCAGAACCTGCGCCGGATCGTGATCGTCGCGTGCGGCACCGCGTACCACGCAGGCGTCGTCGGGCGATACATCATCGAGGAGTGGGCGCGCATTCCGGTCGAGCCGGACATCGCGAGCGAGTGGCGCTACCGCAACCCCGTGCTGTCGAAGGACACGCTGGTGATCGGGATCACGCAGTCGGGCGAGACGGCCGACACGATCGCGGCAATGAGGCTGGCGCGCGCACAGGGCGCGCGAACGCTCGCGATCACCAACCAGCTCGGCACGCAGATCACGCGCGAGGTCGACGCGGTCCTCTACACGCGCGCCGGCCTCGAGGTCGGCGTCGCGGCGACGAAGACATTCACCGCGCAGGTCGCCCTGCTGTCGCTGATCGCGCTCAAGCTCGCGCAGATCCGGCGCACGCTGCCTGCGGAAGAGATCGAGTACATCATCGAGGAGCTCTTCGACCTGCCCGAGAAGATGGAGCGCTTCCTGGACGCCGACCATCCCATCGAGGAGATCGCGCAACGGCACTACAACAAGCCGTTCTTCCTCTACCTCGGGCGGCACATCGGGCTGGCGGTCGCCCTCGAGGGCGCGCTGAAGTTGAAGGAGATCTCCTACATCCCGACCGAGGCGTACTCGGCCGGCGAGATGAAGCACGGCCCGATCGCTCTCCTCGACTCCGAGACACCGGTCGTCTGCATCGCCATCGATCAGAAGGTGGTCTATGACAAGGTCGTCTCGAACATCCAGGAGGTGAGGGCGCGCGGCGCGCAAGTGATCGCGATCGCGACCGACGGGAACGAGGACATCCAGCACCACGCAGACGACGTCATCTACATCCCGCGTACGCCAGCCTTCCTACAGGCTGTGCTCGCGGTGCTGCCGCTGCAACTGCTCGCTTACCGCATCGCACGGCTGCGTGGGCTGAACGTCGACCAGCCGCGCAACCTGGCGAAGACTGTCACGGTCGAGTAGCGACCGCGTCTAGGAGAGGGCGGTGTCGCCGGGGCGCGGCTCGATCACGCCGCTATCGGGCGTGCCGACCGGCAAGAGCGGTCTCTGCGCCCGCAGGTAGAGCGTGTCGTAGACGATCGCGGCCAGCGCGCCGCCGACGAACGGGCCGGCGTACCAGACCCACGCGTCGGACCAGTGGCGTGACAGCAACTCCGGCCCAAAAGCGCGGGCCGGATTCATCGCGGCGCCCGTCATCGGGCCACCCACCAGGACGTCCATCGTGATCGTCAGGCCGATCGCGAGCCCGGCGATCGACTTGAAGGTGCCGCCGGGGTCGGCGGCGGTGGCGAAGATCACCCAGACGAGGAAGAACGTCAACACGATCTCGATCACGAGCCCTTGCCAGACGCTGACGCCGCTCGTGAGGCCCGGGGCACCGAGATGCGTGATCCGCCGTGCACTTTCGGGATAGAGCCAGCGCAGCAGGGCGGCGGCGGCCGCAGCCCCTGCGAACTGCATGCTCCAATAGACGACAGCGAGCGACGGTGCGATGCGACGGGTGACGAGGAACCCGAGCGTGACGGCGGGGTTGAAGTGAGCCCCGGAGATGTGCCCGACTGCGGAGACCATCACGGCGATCGCGAGCCCGTTCGCCAAAGCGACCCCGACAAGGGTCAGGCCGCTGTAGACGTCGATCGCCGGCGCACTGGTCAGTGCCGGCGCGAGCGCTTTGGCAATCGTGAGGATCGACCCGGCGCCGGCAAAGACGAGCGTAAAGGTGCCGACGAACTCGGCAACGCCACGCCGGAGCGGCTCGTGGTTCATCGCCGAGGGAAGGTACGCAGCCGGTCGGACGGCGTGGTTACGCGGCTCTGACGGGGCGGTCGTCGACCCGGCCTGCCCGGACCGCCGCGAGCGCAGCGTCGAGCTTCCCGAAGATCGCGAAGGTCGGGCCGAGACCGGTCAGCTCCAGGATCTGATTGACCTGGGTGTAGTGCCGGTCGGGGAGCAGGAGGGCAAAGCCGAGGGCCGATCGCTCAGCGTGTAGGCGTGCGCCAAGGAGAACGCTCAAGGTCGTCGAGTCGATGAACGCGGTGTCGCGAAGATCGACCACGATCCGGTGGCCTTCGTCGAGGAGGGCAGTGAGCTTGCTCTCGAGCCGCTCGGCGGAGTACGCGTCGTGCTCCCCGACGAGGGCGACGACGGCAGCCGGGGGGTCCCGCCTAGCTAGGGTGACGGCGATCGGCTCCACTATTTTCAAGTAGGAAACGCGAGACCGGCCCGAATGGGTACGGGCGAATCTCAGTCGCCGAGGTCACGGCGGAGCTTCTTCGTCCGGGAACGCCTCTGTTTGTCCTCCAGCCGGCGCCGGCGGGAGGCCTCCGTCGGCTTTGTGGGCACCCGGCGCCGCTCGACTTTGAGCGCCCGGCGGAGCTGTTCGACGAGCCGCTCGACGGCAAGCTCACGGTTCCGCAGCTGGCTTCGCTCGTCCTGCGCCACAGCGCGCAGCACGGGCCCTGCGCGCGCGACGACGCGCCGCTTCTGGGTGTCGGTCAGCGCGTTCGAGGCCTCCACGTCGAAGACCGCTTCGACGCGCGTCTCGGACTTCTGCGCGTGCTGTCCGCCGGGGCCGCTCGAACGCGAGAACCGGAGCTGCACCTCGGCGAGCGGCAGAACGACCGAACGGGTCACGCGAATAGACTCGCCGTCCATGGCTGCAATTCTGCTGGACGTCGACGGAGTCTTCCACGTCTCGGGCGAACCGATCGCCGGCGGGGGTGACGCCGTCCGGCGGCTTCGTGCCAACGGGCACAGGGTCCGCTTCGTCACGAACAACACGACGAAGGGCCGTGCGGCCCTGGCCGAGGAGCTGCGTGCGATGGGGATCGAGCTCGACGACGAGGAGCTGCAGACGACGCCGCGAGCGGCCGCCCAGACGCTCGCCGGTCGCCGAGTCCTCGCCTTGACGATGCACGCGATCGTGGGCGAGCTGGAAGGAATCGAGCTCGTCGGCGAGGACGCGGAAGCGGTTCTCATCGGCGGCGCCGACGAGACTCCTGAAAGCAATCTCGTCTTCAGCTACATGAATCTGGCCCGCGCATTCCACGAGCTCGAGGCCGGCGCCCAGCTCTACTCGTTGCACAAGAACCGGTGGTGGCAGACCAAGCACGGCCCGCTTCTGGACGCCGGCGCGTTCGTCGCTGGGCTCGAGTACGCGGCCGACACGGAGGCGATCGTGCTCGGCAAGCCGTCGACTGCTTACTTCGAGGCGGCGTTGACGGCGCTCGACGCCGAGCCCAGCCTCACGTGGATGGTGGGAGACGACATCGAGGCCGATGTCGGCGGCGCTCAGGGACACGGCATGAAGACCGTTCTCGTCCGCACCGGAAAGTTCAGGCCAGATGCCGTGGAGGTGAACCGGGCCAAGCCCGACGGGATCATCTCCTCGATCGCGCAGCTACCGGACTGGCTGGAGGAACATCTTTGACCGTCGGCGTCGACCTGATCGAGATCGAGCGCGTGCGCCGCGCGCTCGAGCGCTATCCGCGCTTTCGGGAGCGCTGCTTCACGGAGGCGGAGCGCGCGTATTGCGACTCGCGCCCCAATCCGGCGCAGAGCTATGCGGGCAGGTTCGCCGGCAAGGAGGCGGTAGGGAAAGCGCTCGGGTTCGGCGTCGCGCGCGCGTTCGCCTGGCGTGACATCGAGATCGCCGGGCGACCGAAGCCGTCCGTTCGCCTCAGCGGCCGGGTCGAGGACTGGGCCGAGAAGATGGGCGCCGGTTCGATCGACCTGTCGATGACGCATTCGCGTGAACTGGCCAATGCGGTGGCCGTAGTCAACGAGAGCTGATGTTCGAGCCGCTCTACACGGCGGATGAGATGCGCGCCGCCGAGCAGGGCCACGACGTCGAGACATTGATGGAGCGGGCGGGGCGTGCGGTTGCCGACGCCGTCCTCCGCCGGTATCCCGAAGCGCGACGGATCGCAGCGGTGTGCGGCAAGGGTGCAAACGGCGGCGACGGGAGGATCGCGCTGCGCGTACTCGCAGAGTCGGGTCGTGACACGAGCATGGAGCTCGACGGCGATCCCGACGTTGTCATCGATGCGCTCCTCGGGACCGGCTTCCACGGCCACCCACGCCCGGACGCAGCAACGCTGATCGAGCGGATCAACGGCGTGGGCGTTCCCGTCGTTGCTGTCGATATCCCATCCGGTGTCTACGCGTCGACGGGAGAGGTCCCGGGCGCAGCCGTGCGTGCCGAGCTCACCGTGACCATGCACGGGCGCAAGGTCGGGCTCGTCGTCGCTCCGGGTCGCTTCCACGCCGGGGAGGTGGAGGTCGCAGATATCGGGCTCGCGCAGGCGGAGACGGAGCATCGCCTCGTCACCGAAGAGATCCTCCGGCTCGTGCCACGCAGGAGCGAGGGCAATACGAAGTACACCGCAGGGTCGGTGCTGTTCGTCGGCGGCTCGCCGGGAATGACCGGCGCAGTCTGCCTGGCCGCCGAAGCCGCGTTCCGGGCAGATGCCGGCTACGTGGCGGTCGCGGTGCCGGAAGCTTCGCTGCCGGTGATCGAGACGCTGCTGGTGGAGGCGGTCAAGGGGCCGCGTGAACGGGTGGATGAGCTCGCGAAGCGCGCATCGGCTTTTGCTGTCGGGCCCGGGCTGGGTCGTGGCGACGAGGAGGGCGCGCTCGTGCGCCGGCTGCTTGGGGATCTCGCGCTGCCTGCGGTCGTCGACGCGGACGCCCTCTTCGAACTCGAGGCAGCCGCCTGGCCCGCTCCCCGCGTCCTGACTCCGCATGCAGGCGAGCTCGGGCGCTTGCTCGGCGAGGAATCGGCCTGGGTGGACGAGCACCGCCTCGAAGCAGTGAAGCGCACAGTCGACCGCTACGGCTGCGTTGTCCTGCTCAAAGGCCCGGGGACGCTCGTGGCCGCGCCCGGAGAAGGCGTGCTGGTGTGCGACGCAGGCACGCCCGCGTTGGCGACGGCTGGAACGGGCGATGTGCTCACCGGTGTGATCGCGTCGTTCCTGGCGAAAGGAATGGATGCTCGCCTCGCGGCCGCCGCCGGCGCGGTCGCGCACGGCCGCGCTGCTGAACTCACGCCGCGTCAAGTCGGCATGGTGGCGTCCGACGTGATCGACTCCTTGCCCCTGGCTTTGAGCTGATGCACCGCTCCGAGATCACGATCGACCTCGGCGCATTGCGACGCAACGTGCGCACTCTGCTGCGGGCGCTCGGCGGTGTCCGGCTCTGGGCGGTCGTCAAGGCGGACGGTTACGGCCACGGCGCGACCGACGTCGCCGGCGCAGCGCTTGGCGCGGGCGCGACGGCGCTTTGCGTCGCGACCATCCCCGAAGGTCTCGCCCTACGCAACGAGTACCGCACCGAGCGGATCATCGTCATGGGCCCCGGCGGCTCGAACCGTGAGGTCGCGCTGGCCCGCGATGCCGGGCTCGAGCTCGTGATTGCCGACGGTGAGATACCGGAGGGCGTCCGTGTGCACCTGAAACTCGACACCGGCATGGGCCGCTACGGCCTCTCCGAGCTGCCCTCACCTTCGGCCGAGGTCGTTGGCCTGATGACTCACCTGGCGACGGCCGACAGCGATGCCGCTTTTGTCCGCGCGCAGCTCGAGCGGTTCAGCGTCGCTACAGAGCAGTACAGCCATCTCACACGACACGCGGCGAACAGCGCGGCAGCGCTGCGACTGCCGGAGTCACACTTCGACGCGGCCCGCTGCGGGGTCGCGATGTACGGATTGTCGCCGTTCAACACGGATCCCCAGGAAGACGGGCTCGAACCCGTCCTGTCGTGGCAGTCGACGCTCGCGCAGGTGAAGCGGCTTGAGCCGGGGCAGAGCACCGGTTACGGCCGGCGCTTCGTCGCGAAGGCTCCCACCTGGATCGGCATCGTGCCCGTCGGCTACGGGGACGGCTTCCGCCGTGACCTGACGGGCACCGAGGTGCGGGTCGCGGGCGAGACCAGGCGCGTTGTCGGGACGGTCTCGATGGACTCGTTTGCGGTCGAGCTCGATCGAGAACTGCCTGTCGGGGCGCCGGTCGTGCTGCTCGGGCACGGCGCGCTCGCGGAGGCGCACGCGCGCATCGCGGAGACGATCAACTACGAGCTCGTGTGCGGGATCCAGTCGGACCCCTTGCGCGCGCGGCGCACGGTGATCGATGCCTGACTCGAGGTCGAATGTCGATGACGTGCGCGCGCGCTTCGGCGCGACGGCCGACCGGGTTGCGGAACACGCGCAGCAGCAGATCGACACGGTGCGCGAGGAGCTCCGCTCTTTCGTCCAGCCGAACAGAGGCGACCGCGCGATCGACTCGGGTACGGGCGCGGGCACGCTTGCGCTTGCATTGGCGCTGCTCGTTCGCGAGGTTGTGGGCGTCGACATTGTCCCCGAGCTGCTCGAGCGGGCCCGCAAGGGCGCGCCGGCGAATGTCACCTTCGTCGAAGGAGACGCGACGAAGCTCCCGTTCGAGACGGGCTCATTTGATCTCGCCTGCTCACGGCGGACGTTGCATCACATCGCGCATCCAGAGCCGGCCATCGCAGAACTGGCCCGCGTCACCGCGCCCGGCGGGCACGTCTACGTCGACGACCAGATCGCCCCCGTGGACCCCCTCGCTGCGCTGGATCTCGATCGCTTCGAGCGTGCACGGGATCCTTCGCACACGCGGACCCTCCCGGACGTCGACCTCCGGCAGCTCTTCGAGGCCAACGACCTCGTCCTGATTCGCACCCGCTTCCAGACGCACCGGCGCGAGCTCGACTACTACCTCGACCTCGCCGGGTGCGAGGGCGACGCACGCGAACGTGCGCGGCAGCTCTCGCCGGGCGGGCCCGAGGCCTACGTAGCCGAGAGCGGCTGGTATCTCCTGCGCAAGCCGGCTTAGAAGTTCCTGCGGTAGCCGGCGCGGGAGAGGAGCCGCGCGACCAGCCCGGGCGCGAGCGCCTGCGCGACTGCTCCGACTCGATACCACCGCGGCACGAACGTCTCCCGCTTGTCCCGCTTGATGACCTTGAGGACGTGCCGCGCCACGTGCTCCGGGCCGACCACGAGTCGCCGAATCAGCGCACGGCGCAGCGCCGACGCCTGCGGGAATCCTTCGGTCTCCACCAGGCCTGGGTTGACGGTGTGGACGTGGATCCCTCGCGCGCGCAACTCCGCCGCGGTGGCACGGGAGAAGGCGAGTTGCGCATGCTTGGACGCAGAGTAGGGGCCCGACGGGGGGAACGCGACGGTGCCGGCGACCGAGACGACGTTCACGACGTCGGAGCGTCCCGCAGCGTCGAGCCCGGGTAGGAACGCGCGCAGGGACCACACGCTGCCCAGGTAGTTCACGCGCAAGAGCTCCTCGAGCCGATCAAGGTCGATCGCAGTGAACCCAGCGCGGCCCGGAATCCCCGCGTTGTTCACGAGCAGATGAATCTGCGGATGACGGGCCAGAACGGAAGCGGCCACGCGCTCGACGTCGTCACGGCGCCCCACATCGCACACTTCGTACTCCGCATCGAGCTCATCGGCAAGGGCGCGCAGCCGGTCCTCGCGGCGGGCCAGCAGTACTACGCACCACCCCTCTCCGGCGAGCGCGCGGGCGATCGCCTCGCCGATTCCGCTCGACGCGCCGGTGACGACCGCTACGCGGTCCCGTGTTACCGGCAGACCTTCACGTGGCGGGTCGCGGCGAGCGTGCGCCCGCCGGCATCCGTCGCTACGGCGCGCAGCTCGTGTTTCCCCGCCGAAGCGACGCGCGTCGTCCACGAGCCCGAGAAGAGGCCGGCCGCACCGTTTCGGTCGATGTCGATCTGCTTCCCGTCGACGAAGAAGCGGACCGATCGCACCCGCTTCGTCGAACTCGCGACAACCAGCAGGCCGGCAGTTCTTCCGACGCACTGGTTCTCGGCTGGGGAGACCCACGTCAGCGCCGGGCCCGAGACGGCCGTGATCCCGACCGCTCTGAATGCAGTGTTGGGAAGGATGTCGTCTCCGACCGAATTGACGTTCTTGGACTCCTGGTAATCGGACGCGCTGAGGATGGCGCGAATGCGACCCTTCGGAATCGCCGCGGCCTGCTGCGGCAGCGGGAAGATCGCGACTCCCGAGGTTGGGTCGTACAGCGCTGCGCCGACGAGCACACCTCGGTACGCGATCACGAGGGACAGCGGGTCGACGCCGGCGCCTTTGTCGGCTACCCGCGCAACGATCGTCGGACGCCCGGCGGTGACTCGCTTCGTCACCAGGCGGATCCGCGGCGGGCGAACGTCGTTCACCCACGAGCGAAGCACGTAGCTGCCGGGATAGGACTGATGCGTGAAGTCGTCCGAGCCCGAGTCGACCGAGACGTAAAAGCGCTGCACCTTCGGGAACGACGCTCCCGCTGTGCCGATGTCGATGCCAGAGTCGAACATCAACTCGTTGACGTTGATCGGAGTACCCGCGTACCCCTGCACGTCGCGCTCGTTGGGAGAGCCGAGGAACCACGGGTCGACGATCGACCCTGCGCTCGACGCCTCGACTGCGACGCCGAGGTTGGCGACGGGCTTGTCGATGCTCGTGACGTAGAGCGTCTCCGTGCCGGTCTCGTGCATCGGGAGGCCCACGTAGTCCGGCGGAGGGCCGAACGGTGCGGCCGGGCAGCAGTACGTGGAGACGCGGTTCGGTCCGTTCAGCGTGTCGCCGAGCTGGAAGCGCTCGAGCCGCTTCGGCTGCAGCAGTCCGAGCTGAGGCCTTCCGATGAAGAACTCGTAGGGAATCTTGCGCGTGACCTCGCCGCGCCGCAACAGGATGAATCCGTAGTCCTCGCCGGCTGCAGCGTCCGCGCTACCCCGCGCCACCGCGACGAGGTCTGCCTCGCCTCCGGGTGGGACGAAGAGCGCCGGCGGCACGTCGAGCGACGCACCGTTCGATGTCGATTGCGGCACGAGCTGCACTTGCCACGTGCCCGCACCGTCCCCGGCGTCGGTGACGCGAACGACCAGTGCTCTGCTGTCGCTGCGAAGGTTGACGTTGAGATCCTGAAACGAGAGCGACACCGGCTCCGTGAACACGAGCGGTCGGTCCGCACGCGGGAGGTTCACCAGTCCTCCTCCCTCGAGCGTCACAGGAGCCTCCTGAGTGCGTGCGGTGTCTGCCCAGGCGGCGCCCGCCGTCGACACGAGGGCCGACTTGACCTGCTGTGGCGACCACCCGCGGTGCAGTTGGATGAGCAGCGCTGCAGCTCCCGAAACGTGTGGGGCGGCCATGCTGGTGCCGTCGAAGACGGCGAAGGGCGAGCCCCCGCTGAACTCCGGGAGAGTGGACGAGAGGATCTGGCCTCCTGGGGCGGACACGTCCGGTTTGAGCAGGTGCTCGAACGCGGTCGGTCCTCCCGACGAGAAGCTCGTGACCACACCGCTGCCGCCGGTCTCCACGCGCTGGATTGCGTTGCCGATCGTCACGTCGGCACCGCCGCCCGTCGTCCCGAGATACGCCCGCAGTTTGGCGCCGTCGAGGTCGGAGACCATTCCTCCCGGCAGCAGCAGTTCGATCGGAATCGCATCCGGCCCGCCGGAGCGGTTGTCGACGAGCACGAGCGCGGTCGCACCAGCGACTGCAGCTCGAATCGCCTTCGAGAGAAACGTGCAGTGTCCGCGGGACAGGAGCGCGACGTCGCCGTTCAGCGAGCCCGGGCGGAGCGACGACTTTCCGGGATTGTTCGTGTCGTCGTCGGGTCCGCAGAGACGCCGGTCCACCGGCCTGCCGTTCGCTCCGGAGAGCGCACCGACGTCGACCAGCCGGTGCGCGGTGGACGCGTAGGCGCTCGGGAAGCGAGTGCCCCCGGCGCCGGCGATCGCGATGCTCTTGAGATCGTCGGGCGCACTGGCCGAACGCACGGAGAGCGTCGGGGCGAAGACGTGGGTGTTCGAGACCGCCGCAACCGTGATCGCCTCGGGGGCCGATCCCGGCGAACCGACCGAGCCCATGCCGAACTGGTCGCGATCGTTTCCGGCTGAGATCACCGGCACGACGCCGGCTGCCGTCACGTTGCGGATGACATCGATCATCGCGTCGTTGGCGGGCTCGGTCTCGGCGCCGCCGCCGGAGAAGTTGATGACGTCCATGCCGTCGCGCACGGCGAACTCGAACGCCGCGGCGATCTCGGGTGTGTTGGCGACGTGGCCGATCGGCGTGGGCACATTGAAGACCCGGTAGTTGCCGAGCCACGCGCGCGGCGCGACGCCCGACAGCCCACAGGTGGGCGGATGGTCGCGGCCGCCCGGCGAGCACGTTCCGGAATCGCCGGCGGCGATGCCTGCGACGTGGGTCGCGTGGAACGACGCGTCACGGTCGATCGGCAACCGACCCGGCCGGCCCGAGTTCGGCCCGGGGAACGCTCGCGCGACGATCACCTTCGGCGTCGTCCACTTCCGGCCGCCTTTGGGGAAGCCCGCTGGATAGGAGTAACCGGCGGGATTCAGGAATGGGTTCGTATTGTCGACGCCGTCGTCGACGATGCCGATCTTGATCCCGTCGCCCTTCGCGCCCGTAAGCGTTTGCAGCGCGGTTGCACCGATCACCGAGGTGCTGGTGTCGGTCGCGAGGTGGTAGCGGACGCTGGGATAGATCTTCCGGACGAAGCTGAGGCGCGCCAGCACGGGGAGTTTCGCGACGGGCAGCGAGACTGTGAATCCGTCGAGCACGACCTGGTAGCGCCGGCCGATTCGCGCTTCCGGGATTGCGCTCAGGAGCCGTGCCCCCGCGACGCGCTGCGCGGCGGCGAGTTGGGCGAGATAGCGGCGCGAGGCAGCGCTCCCCACCTCCAGCTTTCGGTTGCCGCCGTGCGCCGACAGCTCTCGGCCCTGGGCGGACGCGAGGGCGGGGAGCGGCAGGCCGACGATCACGCGGACGCGGCCGGAGGCGTGGTTCCGCGGAATGGTGAGCGTTCCCGCCCGGACGCGGGGAAGGTTCACTTCGCCGAAGTTGCGGTCGATCGGGACAAGAGCCGCGCCGGCCGGAATGACCGCCGAGAGCGCCGCCGCGACCGCAAGGAAACCCACAGAACGGCGCAAGGGCCCGCAATGTAGCGGAAGGGACTTATGCTCGCGGGGTGTCCGGAAGCTATGAGGGCAAGCGGGGTTTGGTTCTCGGCGTCGCGAACAAGAGGTCGATCGCCTGGGCGATCGCCAAGCGACTCGCCGACGCCGGGGCTGAGCTTGCGTTCACGTATCAGGGCGAGCGGATCGAAAAGGGCGTCCGCGAACTTGCCGACTCCGTGTCCAGTCCACTGGTGACGGAATGCGATGTCCGCTCCGACGACGACGTCGCCCGGGTCTTCCGCGAAGTCGGCGAAGTGTTCGAGGGCGGGCTCGACCTCCTCGTGCACTCGGTCGCCTTCGCCGCCGCAGAAGATCTCGAAGGCCGCTTCACTGACACGCCGCGCGACCGCTTCTGGATGGCGCTCGACGTGAGCGCTTACTCGCTGGTCTCGTGTGCGCGTGCCGCGGAACCTTTGATGGAAGCGCGCGGCGGCGGTTCGATCGTCACCATGACGTATCTCGGAGGCGAGCGCGCGGTCCCACACTACAACGTCATGGGTGTGGCGAAAGCGACGCTCGACGCGTCGGTGAGGTATCTCGCGTGGGACCTCGGTCAGAAGAACATCCGTGTCAACGCGATCTCCGCCGGTCCTGTGCGCACGCTCGCCGCGCGCTCGATCGCGGGCTTCCCGACGATGGAGGCGATCGTCGAAGAGCGTTCGCCGCTACATCGGCACGTCGATGCGGACGACGTCGGCGCGGCCGCTGCCTATCTCCTTTCCGACGACGCGAGGAACGTCACGGGAACGACGCTGTACGTGGACTCCGGGTACCACGCTATGGGGATGTAGGTGTAGTCACCCGCAGTAGCTTCAGTCCGACCTTCCGGTTCTCGCCCTCGACCTTCATCAACCTGTCGACATCGACTGCGACGAGGTGCCATCCCTTCGCGCGCGGCACGAACCCCGCGCGGCCGTCGATCGTCACATGGGGGGTGAGCGCAGACGGAGCGAACTCGAGCTGAAGCCGGCCGCCCCCGTAGATCCAGAACGGTGCGTGCGTCTCGCTCATGTACCGGCCTGACCCCGTGTCGGCGAACCAGCCCTGGCAGAAGATGGGGCGGGAGTGCGCAGGCTCGATGTGCTTCGGCGCGATGCCGATGCCGCCGCGCTCGAACAGCCAGACAGGCCCGGCGATGCGCTGAACCTGCCAGCCGTGCGCGAGCAGTCCCTGCGACGCGAACCAGCCCGTGCTCGGCACGGCGGGGTTGCGGACGTAGAGCCCCCGGTGCAGTGCGATCGCGCCGACGCCGAGGCGCTTCAGCTCGCCGGCCATGTTGCCGCTCCAGTCGCCGCAGTTGAGCCGCTCGAGGCGGTCCGCGACCGTCTTCGCCGGCCTCGGTGCGGTCGTCGAGTAGCCACCTGGCCGCTGGCGTTGCGCCGCGATGTCGTACCAGAGATAAACGCTGCCGTAGTGGACACCGGGATCGAAAACGGGAAGCTCGAGCAGGCGCCCGGCCGCCGACGGCACCGCTCCCGCGGGATCGCCGGGTGCGGATTTGCCATAGGCGCGCGCGTGCAGGTCGACGAAGAGCAAGGCGATGGCGAGCACCGCGACGACCGTGCGCCTGCTCTGGGCGACGGCGTAGGCGAACAACGCCGCGATACACAGGCAGGCGATTGGCAGGAGGCGCTCCGGAACACGTGGGAAGCGAAACGGCGGTAACGCGTGCCAGAGCGCCGTGTAGATCGGCGTGCGCGTTCCGAGCGCGAGCACGATCGGCACGAGCGCGCCGAAGCCGAGAATGGCAGCGAGCGAGTAGCGGCGGGCTCGGATGAGCAGAATGAGCCCGGCGAGCGCAACGAGCGGCGTCGCCCAGCCGAGGAAGACGAACTGCTCGCTGCGCGAGTGATCGACATGCCGTGAGACGAAGTCACCGACGCGCGCCGAGTAGCGCGAGATCTCGCCGAGCGAGCGCCCTCCAGATTGCGTCGACTGCTCGATCACGGTCTGGCGGACGACCAGGCCGGCGCCGACCGCAGCTATCGCCGCGGCTCCGGCGCCGAGCCAGAGACGCCTGTCGCGCGTCCGGCAGAGCGCGTAGCCGAGGAAGAACGGGATCGCCCCGAGCGCGAGATGCACCTGCCCCGAGAGCGGAATCGACGCGAGCGCAGCACCGGCGAGCGCG
>JBBRZA010000027.1:0-34471 GCA_038237145.1 Gaiellales bacterium | reverse complement strand
CGCTGGCTCCTCCGCCATCCGCGCTTCACGCTGCACTTCACACCGACCTACAGCTCCTGGCTGAACCTAGTCGAGCGCTGGTTCGCCGAGCTAACAACGAAGTGGATCAAACGCGGCGCCCACCGCTCAGTCCGCGACCTCATCGCCTCGATCCGAACCTGGATCGCTAACTGGAACGACGACCCCAAACCTTTCGTCTGGCACAAGACCGCAGACCAGATCCTCGACAGCCTCGCCTCCTACTGCCAACGGATCAACGACTCAGGTCACTAGTCCTCCTCGGGCTCGATCGCGAACTCGTCGGGCGTCACTTCATCGAGGAACTGCTTGAACTCGGAGACCCTCGACTCGATTTCCTCCTCGGTCACCTCTTCGCCCTCGAACTCGATCGCCGACTCTTCGATCACGTCATCGGCGGCGAAGATCGGCGCCTCAGCGCGAATGGCAAGCGCGATCGCGTCGGACGGCCGCGAGTCCACCTCGATCTCCGACCCGTCGAGCTGAACGGTGATCTGCGCGTAGAACGTATTCTCGCGCAGTTCGGTCACGGTGATGCGCGTCACCTGAGCGCCGAGCTGGTCGAGCATGTCGGTGACGAGATCGTGCGTCATGGGGCGGGGCGTGGACGCGCTCTGGAGCTTCATGAGAATTGCGGCGGCCTCCGGATGGCCGATCCAGATCGGCAGAAACTTGTTTCCCTCGGCAGTCTTGAGCAACACGATCGGCTGCTTGCCGACGAGATCGAAGCTGACCCCGTAGATCTGCATCTCCTGCATGGCCTTGCTCTGATGGTAGCTCAGGGGTCTTGCGGAGAAACCTCCGCAAGGGGGGCGACGATGACCTCGCCGCTCTCGGGATCCTCGAGCTCCACGCGCCGGTTGGGCACGCTCATCGGTTCGAGCCCACGGAGCACGTAGGCACGACCCTGGTAGGTGACGAGGTCTCCGATCTTCATAGCCGCAGTGGCCGAAAAGCGCCGCTGACAACATCGGCACCCCGGTGGCGCCGCGGCATCCCTTAGTCGGAGTGTTCTTTCAAACGCCACTCGGCCACATCGCGAATGCTGACGATGCCGACGGCACGCTCTCCTGCGACGACCGGAATGTGACGGAAGCCGCGTTCGATCATCGTCTGTCCCGCTTCCTCGACCGACGCGTCCTCGGTCATGGTCACAGGATCCGGCGTCATCCACTCCCGCACGCGCGCCTCGCTCGAGTGCACCCGGCCGGCGACGGCGCGCATCAGATCGCGCTCGGTGAAGATGCCGATCATCCGGCCGAAATCGGACACGACCACCGCGCCGACACCCTGGTCAGTCATTTTCTGGGCCGCCTCGCCGATGGTGTCCTCCGGGGCGACCGAGAGCACGTCCTTCGTCATCACCTCGCCGAGCGTTGCCATGCGCGCGAGCATAGGGGACCTGGCACCGTGTTGCTAATACGGCATCGCTACAATCCAGCCCCTTGCGGGCGATTAGCTCAGTTGGTTAGAGCGCCGCTCTGATAAGGCGGAGGTCCGTGGTTCGAATCCACGATCGCCCATAACCGCGAAAGTCCGGCCCCTATGCGGTCCGCGTTCTGGCTCAACATCGCCGTCAAGGCGTTGCTCGTCCTTTTGCTCGCCTTCGGGGCCTTTTCAGGGCTCGAGCGGTTTGCCGGGAAGGCTTTCGGCTGGCGGCTCCTCGGCTACTCGATTGCAGCACTGATCGTCCCCACGATCTGGGCCGCTCGGGGTCGGCGTTCGAAATATTCCTACGCGAGCGACATCCTCTTCGTCCTGCCGTTCCTCATCGACACGGTCGGCAACGCGCTCGATCTCTACGACACGATCGGCTGGTGGGACGACGCCAATCATTTCGTCAACTGGGCGCTCCTGAGCGGCGCGCTCGCGGCGGCGCTGGCGCGAACCCACATCAGAGGAGCCGAGTTGTTCGGTCTCGTTGTCGGCTTCGGGGGAGTGACGGCGATCCTGTGGGAGATCGGCGAGTACTACGCCTTCATCCGTAACTCGTCGGAGCTCGCGACCGCCTACACCGACACGCTCGGTGACATGGCCCTCGGGCTCAGCGGCTCAACACTGACCGCCACAATTGCCATGCTCGTACTGCGCCGGCGCTTGCTCGCGAACTCGAGCTAAGCACGCAAGAACGTCTTCGAAGGGGACTCCGCCCGCCGCGAGTGGCTGCTTTGCCGGCGCTCGCGTGTCACAGCTTGTGGTTCAGGCATCCGAAGAAAGTCATCATGGCGCGCGGCACCGGACTTTCTTCAGTGAAGAACGGTAGTGCGCTGGAGGTAGTCCTCGAGCACCAGCAGGAACGAGTCGTCCTCGGCGAGCTCCTTGAGCGTGCCCTTCGTCTCGTCGTCGAGATCCTCGTCGTGAGCCAGCTCGGTCAGGAAGTTGTTCATCCGCCCGTCCCGTGACATCGCGGCCATGCGGAGGAAGATCCGCTTCGCCTCGTCGTCCTGAGAGATCGCCTCCAGGGACTCCATGTCATTCAGCCACAGTCCGAGCATGACACCCGTCCAACGCCTCGAGCGTTGAACGGGATACGGCTACTTCGACACTCTCTCCAGGGCCTCGACCAGCTCTTCCAACTCGGTCTCGTCGACAAAGGAGACTTCCAGACGATTCGACACGATCCGGCTGGAGAAACCGGTGATTCGGTCGGCTGCGGTCTTCGCGCGCGCAACGAGCGCCGGGTCCAGCTTCGTCGTTTGCCGGCGCTGCTTCGTCTTCGCGCCGGCCCAGCGGGCAGCCCGTTCGGCGGCCCGGACGGACATGCCCTTCTGGACGATCTTCCGTGCCAGCGCGCGGCGGCCCTCGTGATCCGGCACCGCCAGCACCGCTCGCGCATGGCCTTCGCTCAACTGGCCGCGCTCGACCATCTTGAGCACGTCCTCGGGCAGCTCGAGAAGCCGCACCCGATTGGACACCGCCGGCTTCGACTTTCCGACGCGCTCTGCGAGCTCGCCGAGCGAGAGCCCGAACTCGTCGAGGACAACAGCGAACGCACGCGCTTCTTCGATCGGAGAGAGATCTTCGCGCGCGACGTTCTCGACGAGGCCGAGGAGCAATGTGTCCCGATCGTCCGCTTCGCGCACGACAGCGGGCACGGTCTTCATCTTGGCGTCGCGCGCCGCACGCCAGCGCCGCTCGCCGGCGATCAGCTCGTAGCCCCCGGCCGCCCGCGGGCGCACGAGCACCGGCTGCACGACACCCTGTGCGCGTACCGAGTCCGCCAGGCCCGCACCGGCTTCGGAGTCAAAGCGCCGCCTCGGCTGGCGCGGGTTCGGGTGAATCGCATCGACCGGAAGCTCGGCGAGCTCCGTCGCTGTCGCTCCACCAAGAAGGACCTCCAGGCCTCGGCCGAGGCCTCTGCGTTCAGGCACGCTGGACAAGCTCCATCGCCACCTTCCAGTAGGCGTCCGCACCGCGCGATCGGCGGTCGTACGCGATTGCGGGCAAACCGTGGCTCGGCGCTTCCGCGAGACGCACAGAGCGCGGGACCGTCTGCGTGAACACCAATTCGCCGAAGTGCTTGCGCACTTCCGCCTCGACGTCCGCCGACAGACGCGTGCGTCCGTCCACCATGGTCAGCAGGACGCCCCCGACGGCAAGCCGCGGATTCAGCCGCGCCTTCACCAGGTTGATCGAGTGCACGAGCTGCGACAGGCCCTCGAGCGCGTAGTACTCGGCCTGCACCGGGATCAACACACGATCTGCAGCGGCGAGCGCGTTCACCGTCAGAGGGCCGAACGACGGCGGGCAGTCGAGAAAGACGAACGAGTACTCCTCGGTGCCGGCGGCGAGGGCCTGGCGCAGGTACGTCTCCCCGTCGCTGTGCTGTGTCAGCTCGACCGTCGCGCCCGCAAGGTCTGGTTTGGCGGGAATGAGGTGCAGGTTCGGAAACTTCGTGGGCTTCGCGAGGTCTCGGAGCGGCGCGCCGTCGAGCAGGTCGTACGTCGACGTTCCGTTCGCTCGCTCGCCCAGCCCCGAGGTGGCATTGGCCTGTGGATCGAGGTCGATGACGAGAGCCGGCTCGCCCGCTTCCGCCAGGCACGCGGCGAGGTTGATCGCAGTCGTCGTCTTGCCGACGCCGCCCTTCTGGTTCGCCACCGCGTAGACCTTCGCCACGTTGCCAGGGTACTCAGTCCAACGGACGCTTACTCGCCACCCCGGTTCGCCGTGGAAAGCCCTGCGGTGTCGGCCGCACTTTGCGCAAAACAAGGAGCCCGTCGCGGGATTCCGCAAGTTCCCCGCCGACCTGTTCCGCCACCCGCGCGACGCGCTCTGTGTCCACGCTCGGTCCCACCCAAAGCACCACACCACCGCCCGGACGGACGAGCGGCAAGCACCATTCGGCCGCAACGGGCGGCTTCGCCAGTGCCTTTGCGACGGCCACCCCGTAGACGTCCGTCTCTTGCTCCTCGGCCCGGCCTTGCACAACGCGGACATTCGGCTCCGCCCACTCGCGCAGGAAGTCGCACTTGCGGCCGATCGCTTCGAGCAGCGTCACCTCTCGGTCCGGGAGGGACAGGGCTAGCGGAATTCCCGGCACACCGCCTCCCGAGCCCACGTCGACGATCGGACCTTCAAATTCCGACACGGCCTCAACCCCGCGCAGGGAATCCTCCAACAACATGCGGCGCGCCTCCGCGAGGTCGGCGATCCCTGTCAGACCAGGCGTCGCGACGAGTGCCCTGAGCCAGTCTTCAAGCAACGGGATGCACGACGACGTAGCGATTGGGTTCCGTGCCCTCGCTCGTCGTCTCCACACCGTCGAACTCTTTGAGCCTCAGGTGGACGACTTTCCGCTCGACCGCCGTCATCGGCTCGAGCTCGACCGGCTCATGATCCGACAGCGCGCGGTCTGCGGAGCGCAGGGCCAGCGCTTCCAGCGCGACGCGGCGACGGTCGCGGTAGCCCGCTGCGTCGACGATGACTTCCTTGCGGTCCTCCGGGTGGCGTCGCCACATCACTGCGTTCGCCAGGTACTGGACCGCGTCGATCGTCTGCCCGTGCCGACCGATCAGCATGCCGAGGTCGGAGCCGACACAAGAGACCGTGATCGCCTGGTCGGATTCGGCGACGTCGATCCGCCCGGTGACGCCGATCCCATCGACGATCCGCGTCACGAGATCGCGTGTCTCCGCGGCCAGCTCGGACTCGTCCACGGCGTCGGCGGCGACGGCGTCCGCAGAAACGGTCGCGACCACTTTGGCCGGTGCGAAACCGACACCGAGCAGACCTCGCTCGCCCTCGGTCACCACCTGGAAGTGCACGGCGGCCTTGTCGAGACCCGGATGCTGTTTCTCGAGCTCCCGCAGCGCCGCCCACTTGGCCTCGCCGACCGTCTCGCCGGTCGCCTCCACCGAGATCTCCTGCGCGGTCACGCCTAGCGCCGCGCTTTCTTCTTCCGCTTCACGCGACGAGGCTGGGCGTTGCTCGGCTTCGGAGCCGGCTCGTCAGCGACCGGCGTGTCACCGTCGGGTGGCGGTTCCTTCGGCGGGGTGCGCGACGACCGCTTCGGCCCGGACGGTGGAGGCCCACCCGGCGGGCCGACCTTCGGGATCAGCCGGCGGGTGATCAGCCCCTGCCCGACGGTCCAGAGGTTCGTGGTCATCCAGTAGAGGACGAGCCCGGTCGGGAAGCGGACGATGAACGGGATGAAGACGATCGGCAAGATCATCATCAGGTAGCGCTGCGACTTCTGCATCGTCCCGGACATGAAGTACGTCGAGGCCACCTGGCTCAGCACGTAGATCGTGAGCAGGATGTAGCCCGACCAGTGGCTGTTCGCGTGCTTGGTGATGTCGGGGACGAAGTGCAGCCACCCGAAGTCACCGCGGTCGATTGCGGCCTGCCCACCCGGCGGGTTCTTCGCAAACGCGCGCAGTGTGTAGAAGAGCCCGATGAAAATCGGAAGTTGCGCCAGGAGCGGCAGACACGACGCGGCCGGGTTGATGTTGTTCTCCTTGTAGAACTTCATCAGCTCTTCGTTGAGCTTCGTCCGGTCGCCCTTGTACTTGCGCTGGATCTCCTTCATCTGCGGCGCATGCGCCTGCATGTTCTGCATCGAGTGGATCTGCTTCACCGTCAGCGGGACGAGCAGCATCCGCACGATGATCGTGAGCCCGACGATCGACCAGGCCCAGGGCAAGCCGACCGAGTGAAGCGCGTTGAGGATGTTCCGAAGCAGGTCCTCGAGCGGCGTGAGGATGCTCGCGACGATCACTTGAAGACCTTCTGGTCACGCGCGTAGTCGACGCCGCCGCGGCTCCAGGGATTGCAGCGGAGCAGGCGCCAGCCTGCAAGCAGTGTCCCCTTGAAGAAGCCGAACTCCTTGTACGCATCGATTGCGTACTGCGAGCAGGACGGGTGGTACTTGCACTGCCCGACGCCCAGGAAAGGCGCCAGCGTAAAGCGGTAGGCCCAGACTGCGGCAACTCCCATGTACCTCACGCCGCGGCCTTCGTCAGAACCTCGTCGACTCGCTCCGCGAGCCACGCGAAGCCGTTCGCCGTCACGGCCTCCGGCAGCCCGGGCTTGGCGATCAAGACGTAGTCCCGGCCGACAGGAACCCGTTCCAGGCGCTCGGTCCACACCTCGCGCAGCTGCCGCTTGATCCGGTTGCGGGCAACCGCATTCCCCGCCGCTCGCGGAACCGCCAGGCCGAGCCTCGGCTCGCCGGGATCCTCTTCCCGCTCGAACCAATAGAGGACCAGGAACCTGGTCGAGGTCGAGCGCCCCTGGCGGTAGACAGCATCGAAGTCTCGCGAGCGAGACAGGCGGTTCCGGCGTTGCACAGCGGTGCTTGCTTTACGCGGAGAGACGCTTCCGGCCCTTGGCGCGGCGGCGCTTCAGAATCGCGCGGCCCGCACGCGTAGCCATGCGCGCACGAAAACCGTGCTTGCGCTTCCGCCTGCGTACGTTGGGCTGGTAGGTCCGTTTCACGAGATCGAAGAAGAAGAAAGTGCCCCGGGAAGGAGCCGTGGCGGGCCAGTATAGATGAGCGTTCATGCACAGAGTTATCCACAGTGACGAGGGTGTGAAGTGCCTCCAAATGTGACCAACTGTCAGAGTTGATCCACAGGTGTGGAGAGTAATGTGGAGTCAAGAAAACTGCTGCAAATCCTGGTTATTTCATCCCCAGTTTCCACGCATTGTAGGCGCTCGAACACGCTGCTATGCTCGCCGCTCCCCGAGCCGGAGAGGAGTGGTACCGCGGCGTGGATCGCCCAATTGAGCTGACTGCGGAGAGCCTGTGGAACGAGGTCGCTGGTCGGCTCAAGGGGGCCCTTAACGAGACCACGTATCGCACGTGGTTCGCGGAGGCGGGGGGAGCGGAGCTCTCTGACGACGCCTTCGTGCTGGGCGTTCCGAACGACTTCACGCGCGAGTGGATCGAGGGGCACTTCCTTGGTCTGATCGGCGCGGCCGTCCGCGACGTCACCGGCCAGGAGCGCCGCGTTGCACTCTCCGTGACGGAGCGGCTCCCGGCTGCCACGCCCGCTCCCGCGGAAGCGCCGAAAGGCCGTTCGGGCGGCGCCATGGACTCCGGGATGAACCCGAAGTACACGTTCGACCTCTTCGTGATCGGCTCGTCGAACCGTTTCGCGCACGCAGCTGCCCTGGCCGTCGCGGAGGCGCCGGCGCAGGCATACAACCCGCTCTTCATCTACGGAGGGACGGGGCTCGGCAAGACCCACCTCATGCAGGCGATCGCGCAGTACGTCGCGGAGCACTCGGGCGACCTCTCGGTCCGCTACGTCACGAGCGAGACCTTCATGAACGACTTCATCAACTCGCTCCGCGACAAACGGATCGAGGGGTTCAAGCAGCGTTACCGCACCTACGACCTCTTGCTCGTCGACGACGTGCAGTTCTTCGAGCACAAGGAGCGGATTCAGGAGGAGTTCTTCCACACATTCAACTCGCTCTACGAGGCGGGCTCCCAGATCGTCATGTCCTCGGACCGACCGCCTCGGGACATCGCCACCCTCGAGGAACGGCTGCGTTCCCGCTTCGAGTGGGGGCTGATCACCGACGTCCAGCCGCCCGACTTGGAGACGCGAATCGCGATCCTCCGCAAGAAGGTCAAGACCGACGGCATCCATGTGCCGGACCCGCAGGTTCTCTCGTTTATCGCATCACGGATCTCGACCAACATCAGGGAGCTCGAAGGGGCGCTCACGCGGGTAGTCGCGTTCTCGTCCCTCACCGGACGCGCCCTCTCCGTGGAGCTTGCAGAGGACGTGCTCAAGGACGTCTTCCCCCAGGGAGAGGCCGCCGAGGTCTCGATCCAGCGGATTCAGGAGCTCGTCTCCGAACGCTTCCAGTTGACGCTGGAGGAACTCTGCGGCGAGAAGCGCTCCCAGAACATCGTCTACCCGCGCCAGGTCGCGATGTATCTCTCGCGCGAGCTCACCGACTCGTCACTGCCGAAAATTGGCAAGGAGTTCGGGGGTCGCGACCACACGACCGTCATCCACGCAACCTCCAAGATCGCGCGTCTGATCCGTGAGGACAGATCTGTCTACAACCTTGTGCAGGAATTGACCGCACGTGTGAAACAGGTCCGCTGACGCTCGGTGCCTGTTGAGAACCCCGATCTATCCACCATCTGCGTCCCCTGCAAGAATGGCTCAATCAAAGGAGAGGGGGCCTTCCTCCCCGGTCCTAACACCCCTTATTACTACAAGAGGTTTTAAATGATTGAAACCAACACCATAGTAGGGACGGGGATGAAAGTCGTTACTCAACGCGACGAGCTCGCGCAGAAACTCGGCATCGTTGCTCGAGCGGTCTCAACTCGGGCTAGCGTCCAGATTCTCTCCGGCGTTTTGCTCAGGGCGGAAGGCGGCCGGCTGAATCTGGCGGCGACCGACATGGAATTGTCGCTGCGTTCGTCTCTCGACGCCCAGGTCGAAGGTGAGGGGTCGGTGGTCGTACCGGGGCGCCTGCTCGTCGATCTCGTGCGGCTCCTGCCGGACAATGAGGTGACGATCGAATACCGCGCCGAGGAGAGCGTCGTCCACGTGACCTCTGGCCCTTCCACGTCGACACTTCACACCTACGCCGCCGATGACTTTCCGCGGCTGCCCGATCTGGACGCGGTCGGGACGTTCACCGTCGATCGCGAGTCACTGCTCGACACCGTATCGCGGGTTGCACGCTCTGCATCGCGCGACGAGTCGCGCCCGGTGTTGACCGGGATCCTCGTGCGCTTCGAGGCCGGCAAGCTCGTCATGGCCGCGACGGACTCGTACCGGCTGTCGGTGAAAGAAACCGAGTTGAGCGGCGAGGTGCCTGAGCTCGAGGCGATCATTCCCGCACGCGCACTCGGTGAGTTGGCGCGCATCGCACAAGCCGGCGAAAGCATCGAGCTGGGCGTGCACGAAAACCAAGTGGTCTTCGCGGCGGACGACGTCTGGTTGACGACCCGCCGCATCGACGGGCAGTTCCCGAACTACAAGCAGCTTCTCCCGGAGGCCTTCGAGCACGACGTAACGCTGCCGCGCGGCGAGCTCCTCGACGTCGTTCGCCGGGTCGGCGTGATGGTGCAGCGCACGTCGCCGATTCAACTGCGCTTCGCCGAAGGAGAGCTCACGGTGTTCGCGCGAACGCAAGACGTGGGCGAGGCCAAGGAGTCGCTCCCCGTGCAGTTCTCGGGCGAGCCGCTCGAAATCGGCTTCAACGCCGAGTTTCTGCGCGAGGGCATCGAGACCATGGCCGAAGACGAGATCCGGCTGCGCCTGATCTCCCCGCTCCGGCCCGCCGTGATCGAAGGTGGCGCCGACGACCCGACGTACCTGATCATGCCCATACGGTTGCCTGGCTGATCGTCCACACGGTCTCCCTCCGGAATATCAGGTCGTACGCCCGGCTCGACCTCGACCTCGAGCCCGGCCTCGTGCTCGTGGTCGGAGCCAACGGGGTCGGAAAGACGAACCTGCTCGAGTCGCTGCACGTCGGTACGCAGGGCTTCTCACCTCGCACACGCGCGGATGCACAGCTCGTTCGGTTCGGCGAGCAAGTGGGACGGATCGCGCTGCGCGGTGTTCGCCGCGACACCAAGGTCGAGCTCGAGGTGACGCTCGCGCTCGGGGAGGGGAAGCGGGCCAAGCTGAACGGCGCTCTGCTCCCTGCAGCAGAGCAGTTGCGTTCCGAAGTCGCGACGTTGGTGTTCACGCCGGATCGGCTCGCGGTCGTGAAAGGCGGGCCCGCTGTTCGCCGTGCGTACTTCGATCGCGTGCTCGGCAGGCTCACGCCGGCTCGCGCGACTCTCTCGGTGGAGTACGCCGCAGCGGTCGCACAACGCAATGCAGCGCTACGCCGCGCCGCCGCCGGCTACTCGTCGCGCGACGCGATCGCGCCCTGGACCGAACAGGTTGCGACACTCGGCCGCAAGCTCGTCGAGTCGCGAACCGAAGTCGTCGCGTGGCTCGCGCCGGGCTTCGCCGAGCGTGCGGACGAGCTCGGCCTTCCTTCCGCACGCATGACCTACGAAGGCGAGCCCCCGACGGTCGAGTCGCTCGACGCTCGCCTCGATCGTGATCTCGAGCGCGGCGCAACGGGCTTTGGCCCGCATCTCGACGACATTCTCCTCACAAGTGGTACGCGCGATCTCCGCAGCTTCGGGTCGCAGGGAGAACAGCGCCTGACCGTGCTCGCGCTGTTACTCGCGGAGGCCGAGTTGATTGCCGAGCGTCGCGGTTTCGCACCGCTGTTGCTGCTCGACGACGTTCTTTCGGAGCTCGACCCGAACCGTCGGCGGGTGCTCGCCGAGCGGGTGCTCGGGACCGGACAGACCCTGATCACCGCGACGGAGGCCTCCTCGCTTCCCGTCGGCCCGGCCCAGCTTCTGGAGGTCTCTCCGGGCACGGTGAGGGCGGCCTGATGGAACGCGTCGGAGGCGCAGTGGAACGCGAGCTCGGCCGGTTTGGTCCGGCGTCGGGAATGGCCCCCGTCGTCGAGGCGTGGCTTTTGGCAGTAGGTCCCGAGATCGCCCGCAACGCGTGGCCGGCTCGCCTCGCGCGTGACGGAACGCTGCACGTCCACACGCAGGATTCGATCTGGGCCTTCGAGCTCACGACCCGGGCGGAAGAGATCCGCACGCGTCTCGGCAAAGCGGCCCCGCGCCGAATGTCGTTCGCGCCGGGACCGTTGCCCGCACCTCCACTCGAGCTCTCCGAGCAGGTCCGCGAGCGGCCTCCCGAGCCGACTCCGGAACACGTTGCGAAAGCCGAGTCACTCACGCGAGTGATTCGTGACGAAGAGCTCCGCAAAGTGGTCGCAAAAGCCGCTGCGGCAAGCCTTTCTCGCGACGATAACGACCGCTCGTTTTGCTAGAATTCAGGGCGCCCGCAAGTAGGGAATTTGCAGGGCTTTTTTCATGACTGAAGCCACTTATACCGCCAAGGACATCACCGTTCTCGAGGGCCTCGAGCCGGTCCGGCTGCGCCCTGGCATGTACATCGGCTCGACGGGCCCCCGCGGCCTCCACCACCTCGTCTACGAGGTGGTCGACAACAGCGTCGACGAGGCCCTCGCCGCGCGTAACGACAGGATCGAGGTCACGCTCCATCCGGACAACTCGGTGATGGTCAAGGACTACGGTTCGGGGATCCCCGTGGACCAGATGGAGGACCAGGGAACTTCCGCGCTCACCGTCGTTCTGACCAAGCTGCACGCCGGTGGAAAGTTCGGCGCGGACGGCTCTCCGTACAAGGTTTCGGGCGGGCTGCACGGCGTCGGCGTCTCCGTCGTGAACGCTCTTTCCGAGTGGTTGATCGCGGAAGTGCGTCGCGACGAGAAGGTCTATCGCCAGGAATTCACCCGGGGCGTGCCCAACGCGGACCTGGCAGTGGTCGGCAAGGCGGAGAAGGGCGACACCGGCACGACGATCTCATTTCTGCCCGACGCGGAGATCTTCGAGGAGCTCGAGCTCGACGCCGAAACGCTGCAGCAGCGAATGCGCGAGACGGCTTTCCTCACGCGCGGCCTGCGGATCGTCCTGACCGACGAGCGTGCCGGCGGCGAGGAGGTCGAGTTCCATTACGAGGGTGGAATCAGGGACTTCGTCGCGCATGTCAACGGAGCGAAAGACTCGATCCACAAGAGCATCGCGTATTTCGAAGGCGAGAACGAACAGGGCAAGGTCGAGGTTGCGATGCAGTGGAACGCGTCGTACCAGGAGTCGGTCTACACGTTCGCCAACAACATCAACACGCACGAGGGCGGCTCCCACCTCTCGGGATTCAACGCGGCGCTCACGCGCACGCTGAACAAGGTCGCACGCGACATGGGCCTGCTCAAAGAGAAGGAGGACAATCTCGAGGGCGAGGACGTGCGCGAAGGGCTTGCCGCGGTGGTGTCGGTGAAGCTCCAGGACCCGCAGTTCGAAGGGCAGACGAAGACGAAGCTCGGCAATCCGTGGGTCAAGGGATTCGTCGAGTCCAGCGTCAACTCGAAGCTCTCCGAGTTCCTGGAGGAGAACCCGACCGACGCCAAGCAGATCATCCAGAAGGCGATTTCGGCGGCGCGCGCCCGTCAGGCGGCGCGTAAGGCGCGCGACCTGACACGCCGCAAGGGCGCCTTCGGCGGCGAGATTGCGAAGAAGTTCGCGGACTGTCAGGTGCGCGACCCCGAGCTCGCCGAGATGTTCATCGTCGAGGGCAACTCGGCCGGGGGCGCCGCGAAGGATGCGCGCGACAAGTCGAACCAGGCGATCCTGCCGCTGCGCGGCAAGATCATCAACTCCGAGAAGAACCGAATCGACAAGGTTCTGTCGAATTCCGAGGTGCAGCTGCTCGTCCAGGTGATCGGCACCGGAATCGGCGAGGAGTTCGACATCGCGAAGCTGCGCTACCACCGCGTCATCGTCATGACCGACGCCGATGTCGACGGCGCACACATCCGAACGCTCGTGCTCACGTTTCTGTACCGCCACATGCCGGAGCTGTTCGAGCGGGGGCACGTGTACATCGCGGTCCCGCCGCTCTACCTCGCACGCCTGGGCAACCAGCACAACTACCTGGAGAAGGACTCCCAGCTCGAGGAGCTGCTTGTGCGCGAGCGCTTCGGCGATCTCGAGATCGAGGCGCGAGGCGGTACCGAGGTGAAGCTGACCCAGGCGCGGTACGCGCGGTTTGCACGCACCCTGACGGAGTACCAGGGGTGGGCCGCCCGCTTGCGCGCAGACTTCGGCCCACAGGCGGCGGACTTCGTTCTTTCTCACCGTCTGGTCGAGAGCGACGCCTCAACTCCAGCGGAGGCTGTGACTGCGATCGACGGAGCAGGCCCCAACGGCTACACGCTCCAGCCGGAAGCCGGCGCGGAATCGCTCCTGATCCGAGTCATCGAGATCGAGACGAGCGCGATGCAGAACATCGTGGTGCCGGCAGAGCTGTTTGCGTCACCGATCTACGACCGCGTGCGGAAGACCTACGCTCGGCTCGCCGACATCGTGGGCGGCCTGCCGCCTTTCTCGTTGAAGCACGGCAAGCAGAGTCAGGAGGCCCTCACCTTCGAAGAGCTGCGCGACGCTGCACTCACGCTGGCGAAGAGCGGCATCCAGATCACGCGGTTCAAGGGCCTCAGCGAGATGAATGCCCCCGAGCTCTGGGCGACCACGATGGATCCTGCACGCCGCATGTTGATTCGCGTCGACGTCGAGGACGCTGCAGCCGCCGATCTGTGGTTCTCGCGGCTGATGGGCGACGAGGTCGAGCCTCGCAGGCTTTTCATCGAGCAGAACGCGCTGGACGTCAGAAATCTGGATGTCTGATCTGACGAACGAACCGCTCGGCGCCGGGCGCGTCGAGTCGCGCGAACTCGACCAGGAAGTTCGCACGAGCTTCCTCGATTACGCAATGAGCGTGATCGTCAGCCGCGCCCTGCCCGACGTTCGCGACGGACTCAAGCCCGTGCACCGGCGCGTGTTGTACGCGATGCACGAGGCCGGCCTGCAGCCAAACCGGCCTACGCGCAAGTCGGCGCGCGTGGTCGGCGACGTGATGGGCAACTACCACCCCCATGGCGACTCGGCGATCTACGACGCACTCGTCCGGCTGGCCCAGCCCTTCTCGATGCGGTACCCGCTCATCGACGGCCAGGGGTACTTCGGCTCCGTCGACGGCGATCCCGCTGGTGCTATGCGCTACACGGAATGCCGCCTCTCGCGCATGGCGACGGAGCTCCTGCGTGACATCGACGCGGACACCGTTGACTTCGAGCCCAACTACGACGAGTCGCGACGCCAGCCGACGGTCCTCCCGGCGCGTTTCCCGAACCTGCTGGTCAACGGCTCGTCGGGCATCGCCGTCGGCATGGCGACGAACATCCCGCCGCACAACCTCGGCGAGGTCGTCGACGCGATCATCGCGATGATCGCGGACCCGGCGATCGACGTCGAGAGGCTTTCGCAACACATCAAAGGCCCAGACTTTCCGACCGGCGGCTCGATCGTCGGTCGCGGCGGCATTCGCGACGCGTACCGCTCCGGGCGTGGACGCATCTACGTCCGCGGGCGAGCTCACATCGAGCAGCTTCGCGGTGGCAAGAGCGCGATCATCATCACGGAGCTCCCATACGGTGTCCGTAAGGCCGGCGAAGGCGGCGTGATCGAGAAGATCGCCGACCTTGTCAAGGCCGGAACGCTGACCGAGGTGCCGATGTCGGACGACGCCCTTCAGGACCACTCCGACAAGGAAGGGATGCGCATCTACGTGGAGCTAAAGCGCGAGGCGGTCCCGCAGGTCGCGCTCAACAAGATCTTCAAGCTCACGCCTCTTCAGACGACGTTCGGTTACAACGCGGTCGCGCTCGTCGACGGCGTCCCGAAGACGCTTTCGCTGCTCGAGCTGATCAGGCACTACCTCGAGTATCAGCGCGAGGTCGTCACCCGGCGTTCGAAGTACGAGCTGCGGCAGTCAGAGAAGCGCGCGCACGTCCTCGAGGGTTACCTCAAGGCGCTCGACTCACTCGACGCCGTCATCGCGCTCATCCGGGCCGCCGCCGATACAGACGCGGCCCGGACAGGGCTGATGCGCGACTTCGGCCTGTCCGAGATCCAGGCTCAGGCGATTCTCGACCTTCGCCTCTCCCGGCTGACGAAGCTCGCACGTGAAGAGATCCAGGCCGAGTTCAACGATTTGCAGGAGCGCATCGCGGAGCTTCGCACGATCCTCGGCGATCCTGACCGCATCGACGGCGTGATCAAGGAGGAGCTGCTCGAGCTCAAAGAGATCTACGGCAGGTCCAACGAACGCCGCACGGAGATCGTGCAGGCCGAAGACGAGCTCGAGCTCGAGGATCTGATCGCGGAAGAGGACATGGTGATCGCGATCACCCGCTCCAACTACATCAAGCGACTACCGGTGACGGCATACCGCGAGCAGCGGCGCGGCGGCATCGGTGTCATGGGCATGGATCTGAAGGACGAGGACTACATCGAGCATCTCTTCGTTGCGTCCACGCACGACTACATCCTCTTCTTTACGAATGTCGGCAAGGTCTACAGGTTGAAGGTGCACGAGTTGCCGCTCGGCTCTCGCCAGTCGAAGGGTCGCGCGATCCAGAACCTCTTGCCTTTCCGGCAAGACGAGCAGGTGCGTGCAGTCGTGCAGACGCGCGACTTCAAGGAGGCCGAGCACCTCGTCTTCGCGACGAAGAAGGGTGTCGTGAAGAAGACGCGGATGTCCGCCTACAACACGCCGCTGCGCTCCGACGGGATCATCGCGATCAAGATGCGCGAGGGCGACGAGCTCGTCGGCGTCCGGCACGCCTCGGGGACCGATGACATTCTGATGGTGTCGCGCAAGGGGCAAGCGATTCGCTTCCACGAGACTGACGTTCGGCCGATGGGGCGCGACGCCTCCGGCGTGCAGGGCATGCGGCTACGTACCGGCGACGAGGTGATCGCGGTCAACATCGCCCAGGACGACGCCGACGTGCTCGTGGTCACGGAGAACGGCTACGGCAAGCGCACTCCGGTTCGCGATTATCCCGTGAAGGGCCGCGGCGGGCTCGGCGTCAAGACGGTGCAGCTGACGGAGGCGAAGGGGCAGCTGGCGGGCTCGCGCGTCGTGCGCGACGGCTACCAGGTGATGCTCATCTCAGACGGCGGCACAGTGATCAAGATGTCGGTCGACGACATCAAGCGGTCGGGCCGTTCTACGCAGGGGGTCATCGTGATGCGACTGCGCGAGGGGGAGCACGTCTCTACCCTGGCGCCGGTTGTCGAGTCGGAGGACAAGAGCGAGGCCACGAACGGTCCTGAAGCTGTCGCGCAGGCGGAGCCGCAGGCCACAAACCTTCCTTAACCGGTACCCCAAAAGGGGGAGATTTTGAACTCACCCCTTCCCGATCAGGAAAAAGCGCGATATACCTTTGAAACGAGGGGTCCCGCCGACAGGAAGACGAGGAAGACATGGTTGTCAGCAGGCAGGTAGACCTTCTCGAGCCGATCGATCTTGCCGAGCACCTGGGCAAGGTGGAGCTCTATCTGGGCCAGGTCTGCCAGATCGCCGGCATCTCGAAGATGCAGCTCGATTACTGGACGAACAAGGCGCAGATCCCCACCAAGGGGAAGAAGCAGCGCATCTACGACATCGACGCCCTCGAGACAGTCATGTTGATCAAGCAGGCGAAAGACAAGGGCTTGAACCTCGGTGCCGCGATCGACGCGGCCCGCCGATTCCGTGAAGTGCAGGCCACGGCCCGCCGGCCCGAAGCCGCACCCGAGCTCTAGTCGGCCGAAGTCCGCCCGTCGCTGCGCGACGGCCATGATGACTTCGCCCGATTCTCCTGAACGCAGGCTGCATTGAGCTGCCGCCGCCCATGTCGGCGGCAGCGGCCAACTGAATCCTCAGTCATTCAGGGCGGTTCGAATTCGTGCCGCGGCTTCCTCCGGCGCGAGTGTGTTGACATGGATCCCGGCCCCGAGCTCCAGGCCGGCCAGCACGTTCAGGCGTGGGAAGAGCACGAGACGCCAGTCCTTCGAGCCCCGCTCCAGCCACGCATTCAGGGGCACCCGGCCTTCCAACCGCTGCAGTCGTCGCACGAGCCCGGCGAGCAGCTTCAGCGCGGGCGGCAGCCAAGCGCTCGACCACGGATCTGGATCCGGTTTGAGGGGAGCGATCACAATCTCGTAGGGCACGCGGCTCGCCCACGGGCAGGCGACGGCGAGGCCGTCCCGTTCGAACACCGTCTCCGCTCGCGGCCGCGCTCGTATTGGCGCAGGCTCTGGAAGCCAGACGAGCTGCGAGTGCGAGTGCGCGAGACTTGCGCCGGCCTCGCGCCCCTCGTTCAGCAATGGGAAAACGTGGCCGGGCTCATCTGCGGCGCGGCGACGCCATGCTTCGGCGACGAGCTCGAGTTCGCCGTCCTCGGCTTCTGCGATCGAGCGGATGTGCCGCCGGCTGTGTACCACGACTTCCTGCCGCTCCAGCGCCGGGTAGAGGTTGGGGACAACTCGCACCTTCCAGTCGCCCTGCTCGGGAAGGACGAGTGTCTGCGGCGGCGTCATGTCCTCGTGCCCGGCGCAGAACGGGCACGACGCCAGCTCGTCCGGGTTCGGCGGGTCGAGGAGCGGCCGCGACGCGCCGGGGCGCTTCGCCCTGCCGGGAGCGATCACCGCGACACGTCCCGAATCGGGATCGCGGCGGAGCTCGCCGCTCAGATCGGCTCGCCGGCCTTCTTTTCGAGGAAGGGCCGGATCAGGTCGACCGGAAACACGATCGTAGTCGCCTGGGACGAGCCGAGCTCGAGCAGTGTCTGCAGATAGCGCAGCTGAAGCGCGACAGGCTGCTCGCCGATCACCGCGGCGGCGTCCTTCAGTCGCTCGGCCGCCTGGAACTCGCCCTCGGCGTTGATGATCTTCGCGCGCCGCTCACGTTCGGCCTCGGCCTGCCGCGCCATCGCGCGCTGCATCGAGGACGGAATCTCGACGTCCTTCACCTCGACGATGGAGACCTTGATGCCCCAGGGGGCAGTCGACTCGTCGATGATCCCTTGCAGGATCCCGTTGATCTTCTCGCGCTCCGACAGGAGCTCGTCGAGGACGTGCTGTCCGAGGACGGAACGCAACGTGGTCTGCGCGATTTGCGAGGTCGCGACCATGAAGTTCTCGATCTGCACGATCGCGTCCTTCGGGGCGACGATGCGGAAGTACGCGACCGCATTGACACGCACGGGGACGTTGTCCTTGGTGATGACCTCCTGCGGCGGGACCGTCAGCGTGATCGTGCGCAGATCGACCTTGACCATCCGGTCGACCACTGGGATGAGCAGGAAGAGGCCTGGGCCCTTCGGTTCGGGCAGCAGGCGGCCGAGCCGGAAGATGATGCCTCGCTCGTATTCGCGAGCGACCTTGATCGCCGAGAAGAGAAACAGGACGACGAGAAAGATCAGTACGGCGACGATGATCAGCGCAACGCTCATGACGGGATCCTATGCGACGCCTTAGGTCCCTTCGGGACGAACTGTGAGGACGAGGCCGTCGAGGGACTCGACCCGGACACGGTCGCCTCGGTGAAGTTCCTCTCCGTGCGCGGTGCGCGCCTGCCAGAGCTCGCCGTTCACGTAGACGAGGCCGTTTTCGCGGACCTCGCCGACCGAGCCGGCGATCAGCTGTGGACCGACCTCGACAGGGCTGCGCCGTACCTGCAGGGCCTTGCTCAGCGCGAACACCCACACTGCTCCGAGGGCGACCGCCACTCCGATCACGAGCGGCTTCGACGTGTGGTAGCCCGGCGCGTTCTGGAAGAGCATGATCGAGCCCACTGCGAGGCTGATCAGCCCGGCCACGGTGAGGGCGCCGTGCGTCGTCACGTGAACGTCGATGACGAGCAGCGCAACGCCCAGGAGCATCAGCAACAGCCCGCCCCAACTGATGGGGATGACCGAAAAGCCGAAGAGTGCGGTGACGAGCGCGACTGCGCCGAGCGCGCCGGGCAGGACCACGCCGGGATGAAAGATTTCGAAGCCGATCCCGGCGAGGCCGGCGAGGAAGAGCAGCGGGAGGATGTTCGGATCGATCAGCGTGTTGAGCAGTCGTGTGAAGAAGCCGAGGTGCACGTCGTGAATCTGCGCACCGGCGACATGGAGCGTGTAGCCGCGAGGCTTCGTCTTCACGCCCTCCGCCTGCTCCAGTAGTGACGGCAGAGTTGGCGCAAGCGCGTCGATGACGTGCATTTGCAACGCCTCGCGGGCCGTAGCGTTCGTGGCTTCGCGCACGGCGCGGTCAGCCCAGTCGACATTGCGTCCGTGGCTCTGTGCGAGCGCCCTCAGAGACGCGGCCTCGTGGTTGATGAGCTTGCGACGGAGATCGGAGCCGATGTTCGCTCCCCCCGAGTCGATCGGAGTCGAGGACCCGATGTTCGTCTGGGGCGCCATGCCAAGGAAGTCGGCGGCCTGCGCGATCCAGACACCTGCTGAGCCCGCAGTGGCGCCGTTCGGCCCGACCCAGACGAGCACCGGCAGCTTTGCGTTCAATTCGCAAAGGACGATCTTGTCCTTCGACTGCAGCAGCCCGCCGGGCGTGTTGAGGACGATCACCGCTGCGGTGTAGCCGTCTTTGGCGGCGCGACTCAGGTTGTCGCAGACGTAGTTCTGCGTGACCGGATTCACGTCCGCGTCGAAATGGATCGCCAGAACGCGTGGCGCGGCTGCCGAAGCCGAAGAGGTAAAGGCGAGAAAAGCCCCAAGGAGCAAAAGTCCCCGCAAACAGGCGTTCTTCAACTCGTAAGGATTCTATCAGGGCAGGGCGTGGACCCTTGAGGCCGAAGCCGGGTACAGGCACCCTGGAACAAGGTTGCCGCCATCATGAGGTCTCTCCTGCTCGTAGTGCTCGCATTCTTCGCTGCGCCCGCTGCAGCATTCGGCGGCGTCTCGCTGACCGTGCGCGAGGTGCCGCTGCACGGTGGACGCACTCTGGCCGCTGCGACGCCACAGTTCGACCTGGTCGGTCTGCACTGGCGCGGCACCGGGTCGGTGCAGTTCCGAACGCGCTCACTCGCAGGCCGGTGGAGTGCCTGGCAGCGCGCCGATCCGGAGGCCGAGGACCTTCCGGACGTCGGGAGTGCCGAGACGCGGGCAGCGCTTGGCTGGCGTCTCGGGAACCCGTACTGGACCGGGTCCTCCGATCGAATCGAGTACCGCCTCCGCGGACGGGTCCAGCGACTGCGCGCCTATTTCGTTCGCAGTCCGGAGGTCCGCGTTCCGCTGCGGAAAGTCTCAATGACCGGCTCGCCGCCGCTTCTCGGCCGCGAGGCCTGGGGTGCCAACGAGGCGATTCGGCGCGCGCCGCCGAGCTACGCCACGAGCGTTCAGTTTGCGCTCGTCCATCACACCGCCGGCAGCAATTCCTACACCGCCTCGCAATCCGCGGCGATCGTGCGCGGCATCGAGGTCTACCACGTGAAGGGCAACGGCTGGAACGACATCGGCTACAACTTTCTCGTCGACAAGTACGGGCAGGTGTTCGAAGGTCGCTACGGCGGCGTCGACAAGAACGTGATCGGAGCGCACGCCGAAGGCTTCAACATCGGCTCCGTCGGAGTTGCCGTGCTCGGGACGTACGGGTCCGCTGCACCTCCCGCTGTTGCCCGCACCGCCCTGGCCGATCTTCTCGCGTGGCGGCTCGACGCCGCCCACGTCGATCCGCTGGCGTCGCTGACCTGGGTCTCCGGGGGGAACGCGCGCTTTGCGTCGGGAGTCCCGGTGCTGCTCCGCGCGGTCTCCGGTCACCGTGACACGGGCTTCACGACCTGTCCTGGCGTGGCGTTCTACGCCCAGATCGGCGCCATCGCACGCCAGGCCGCGAGTGTCGGGCTCCCGAAGCTGTACACGCCCTCCGTGCGCGGGGCGATCGGCGGCCAGGTTCGCTTCCAGGGACGCCTGAGCGGGCCGCTTCCCTGGACGGTGACGGTCACCGACGCGACAGGCAACGTCGTCGCGAGCGGTACCGGCGAAAGCCAGGGCATCGACTGGACTTGGGACGCCGCGACCGCAGCGCAGGGGTCGTACAGCTGGACGATCGCGGCGGGCGACACCGTGCGCTCGGCCAGCGGCACGATCGGCGCGAAGCCGGTCGCGCTCGTGATCACCTCGGCGACTGCCCTGCCACGGACGATCACGCCGAACGGCGACGGGCAGACCGACTTCAGCCAGATCTCCTACACGCTCAACGCTCCAGCGACCGTGACGGCAACGTTGCGTGGACCGGACGGACGCGATCTCTCGGTGCTCTTCTCTCAGCAGAAGCGGCCCGGGAAGCAATCATTCCGGTTCGCCGCAGCGGGAATCGTGGACGGACGTTACGAGATCGTGCTCAGTGCATACGACGGCCGGGCCACGGTCACGTCAGTGGTCCCTGTTCTCGTCGACCGCACCGTGCGGCGCTTCGTCACCGCGCCGGCCGCGGTCTCACCAAACGGGGACGGAGTCGCCGACGAGCTCAACTTTGAGTTCGAGCTCACACGTGCCGCCTCGGCGCGGCTCGACATCGCACAGGCCGGCAAGACATTGGTGTCCGTGTACTCGGCGGACCTGCCTGTCGGCGCGCAAACGGTCGCCTGGAGCCCCTCCGGCTTGAAGGACGGAAGGTACGCCGGCGTCCTCACCGTGACGAACGACATCGGAATGGTCCTGCACGCGGCGCTGTTCCGCATCGACACGGTCGCCCCGGTACTCCGCGCGCTCTCCTTCCGAGGTCTGCGCTTTCGCGTAAGTGAGCCGGCTACCGTTTCTCTGACGGTGAACGGAAAACGTGTCACCCGTGTCGTGCGAACCGGCGTCTTCTCTTTCCGCCCAGGGGGTCGCGTGCGCACTGTGCGCATCGTCGCGCAGGACCCAGCCGGGAACGTCAGCCGGACTTTGAAGTACCCGTAATGGGAACCCAGGCGTCATAGGCGCGCTCGAGCTGCAGGAGGATCACCGCCAGCAGCCGTGCGCGGCTGACAGGCTCGCCCAGCTCGAGGCGGAGTGATGTCGGCTCAATTGTCGCATCCGTAGGGAGCTGTTCCAGAGTCTGGTTGGCGTTGACGCCGATCCCGAGGACGACGCGTCCCTCGCTCGACTCGGCCAGGATTCCGGCGACCTTTCGGCTACCGACGAGGACGTCGTTCGGAAACTTGATCGCAGGCTTGAGCCCTGTCACCTCCGCGATCGCCTGGGCGACGGCTCCGCCGGCGACGAGTGAAAGCTCTGGGAGCCTCGGTGCTTCCACCGCGGGCAGCAGGAGGACGGAGAGGAGCACGCTCGTGCCTGTGGGGGCCTCCCAGGCGCGCCCGAAGCGGCCCCGCCCCTCGGTCTGTACCTCCGCCACGGCGACCGCTGCTTCTGCCTCGTCTTCCGCCAGCATCCGCTGGGTCGAGTCTGTGATCTCGGCGTAGCGATAGACGTGGCCGAAGCGGCCGCGGAGGAGGGGTTTCACGACGTCCGGGGCGAGCGAATCGCTCACGCTCCTAGACTAGAGCGGAGAGATGCAACTGCCACGCGGGCGCCGGCGTCAAATCACACAGTCCTCCCGTTTGGAAGGACCCCTTGCCTATGCGCGGCTTAGTGATCCGATCCTGGTGAAAAGAGCGAAAGACGGCGACGCGAGGGCTCTCGAGGCGCTCTGCGAAAGGCACGCGCCTCGGGTGGAGAAGCTCGCGGGCCATTTGCTTCGCGATCCCGAGGATGCGCGCGACGCGTCGCAGGAAGCGCTGGCGAAGCTCTGCGTCAAGATCAAGCAGTTCCGGGGCGAGTCGCAATTCGCGACCTGGTTGCACCGGCTGACAGTCAACGCCTGTCGAGATGTGGGGAACCGGCAGCGAGCTCGAGCCTGCGAGCCGCTGCTCGAGGATCGACGAGCGGCCACCGACGCGGATCCGGTGCGAGAGGCCGACCGGGCGGAGCTGCGCGGCGAGCTGAACCGCTGCCTGGCAGAGATCGCGCCCGAACAGGCCCGCGTCGTGGTTCTGAAGGACGCGCTCGGGTTCTCGTTCGAAGAGATCTCGGCTGCCGCCGACATGCCCGTCGGAACGGCGAAGTGCTACGCGCATCGTGGTCGCAGCCGGTTGCGAGACAAGCTTTCGGACGTTGCATGAACGTCGTCACGCCCTTCGGCCGAGACGCGATCGAGGAGATCCTGCCGCACCGCGAGCCGTTTCTCCTCATTGACGAGGTGCTCGAGCTTCGGCCCGGTGAGGGGGCTGTCGCACGCAAGACGGTGCGCCCGGACGAGTGGTATCTCAGCGGCCACTTTCCGGGCCGTCCCGTCATGCCGGGCGTGCTGATCGTGGAAGCGCTCGCGCAGACCGGTGCGCTCGCCGTATTGAGCGAGGAGGAAAACCGAGGCAAGCTCGCCCTCTTCGCCGGCATCGACGCTTGCCGCTTCAAGCGGATCGTGGAACCGGGTGACGTGCTCGAGCTGCGCTGCGAGCTCGAGCGGGTCCGCGGTCCGATCGGTCGCGGGAAGGCCGAGGCGCGGGTGGACGGCGAGCTCGCGTGCCGCGCAACTCTGACTTTTGCGGTCGAAAGATGATTGGCAAGGCGCAGGGACCCCCGATCTCGATCACCGGGATCGGCGCCTATGTCCCCGACCGGGTGCTGACGAACGACGAGCTCGAGACCCTCGTCAACACATCGAACGAGTGGATCATGGAGCGCACCGGGATCCGCGAGCGGCGGATCGCGGCGCCCGAGCAAGCGCTTACCGATCTGGCGCTTCCGGCCGCCCGGACCGCCATGGCGCAGGCTGGAGTCGAGGGAAAGGACTTCGACCTCGTCCTCTGCGCAACCGTGACCCCCGACATGATGTTTCCGACCTCGAGCGCGCTCCTCGCCGACACGCTCGGCGCCCGCGACGCGGCTGCTTACGACCTGCTCGCCGGCTGCACGGGCTTCATGTACGCGCTTGCGCAGGCTTACGGGATGATTGCCGCGGGGCTGGCGGAGCGGGCGCTGGTGGTCGGCGGCGACGTCCTGTCCCGGATCCTCGACTGGACCGACCGGTCGACACTCATCCTGTTCGGTGACGGAGCGGGCGCCGTCGTGCTCGAGAAGGTCGAGAAGCCCGGCTTCCTCGGCTTCGAGCTGGGGGCGGACGGCGGAGGCGGAATCCATCTCTCACTCCCGGGCAGCGGCTCGCGCAGCGTCGAAGAAGCGACCGGGAACGGTTACGTCCACATGAACGGCCGCGAGGTCTTCAAGTTCGCCACACGCGTGCTCGTCTCGTCCGCCGAGGCGGTCCTGGAACGCTGTGGGGCAGCGGTGGAGGACGTTGACGTCTACATTCCCCATCAGGCAAACGTCCGGATCATGGAACACGCGGTCAAGAAGCTGGGGATCCCGCGGGAGCGCATGGTCGTTAACGTTGATCGCTACGGCAATACGTCCTCCGGCTCGATCCCGCTGGCTCTGGCGGAGGCGCAGGCGGATGGACGGCTCAAGGAAGGAGACCTCGTGTTGATGACGGGCATGGGAGCAGGGCTCACGTGGGGCTCGGCTTTGATGGAGTGGACGCAATGAAATCGGGCCTGGTTGCGTTCTGCTTCCCCGGCCAGGGGTCGCTCGCGGTTGGAATGGGCCGCGAGATCGCCGCGGCCGTCCCCGAGGCGCTCGACGTCTTCGAGCGTGCAAGCGAGGCCTCAGGCCTTGACCTACAGCATCTCTGCTTCGAGGGACCGGAGTCGGCCCTCGTCGAGACGGAGATCCAGCAACCAGCGCTTGTCGCGACGAGCCTCGCGGTGTGCGCAGCCATCCGGGCGCGCGGGATCAAGCCTGACTTCGTCGTCGGCCACTCGGTCGGAGAGTTCGCCGCGCTGGCGGCAGCCGGAGCGGTCAGGGTCGAAGAGGCCGTCGCGCTCGTGCGTGAGCGCGGACTCGCGATGGCGGAGGCCGCGCGCAAGAATCCGGGCTCGATGGCGGCGATCCTCGGCCTCGACGACGAGGTCGTCGAGCGCATCTGCCGGCGCATCCTCAACGTGTGGCCGGCGAACTACAACTGCCCCGGGCAGATCGTCGTCTCTGGCGAGAATCCCGCGGTCGAAGAGGCTTGCGCGGCTGCCGAAGAGGCCGGCGCGCGTCGCGCGGTGAAGCTGCGCGTTTCGGGTGCGTTCCACAGCCCGCTCGTCGCCCGAGCGGCGGACCGGCTCCGCCCCGCGCTCGAGAAGGTGGGGTTCGTCGAGCCGACGTCGCCCTTCATGTCCACGGTGACGGCGCGTATCGAGTCGGCGAAGAGGATGGCCCCGCTGCTCGTGGAGCAGCTCACCGCCCCCGTGCGCTTCACCCACGCGGGGCAGGCCCTGATCAGGGAGGGCGTGCAGACATTCGTCGAGGTCGGCCCGGGCAATGTCCTGGCGGGGCTGATTAAGCGGATCGACCGCAGCGTGAAGACGATTTCGGTGTCGACGCCGGAAGAGGTCGACAAGCTCGAGGAGACGCTTCTCTCTGCTTAGTTTGCGGTTCGACCGCCCACGCGTGCGGCACCGGGCGGCTGCAAAGCGGCGCCTGGGGGCGTCCTCAGTCGGGCCCGTAGCCTCCGGCTACGCACCCTCCTTGCGTCCTTCCCAGGCTTGCTTTTCGCTCGCCCGGCACTCGCCCGCGTGACCGGCCGAACCGCTGACGCGTTCGCGTCGCTGGAGGGGAAGACCGCCCTCGTTACGGGCGGCTCGCGGGGCATCGGGCGTGCGATCGCTCTCGAGCTCGCGCGGGCCGGAGCGGACGTCACGCTCAGCTACCGCTCGGGCAAGGACGAGGCAGAAGAGGTCGCTCGCGAGGCGAGGGCACGCGCCGTCGAGGCGGACGTCGCCGACCCGGAGCAGGCGAAGGCATTGGTCGAAACGGCGGGCGAGCTCGACATCCTCGTCAACAACGCCGGTGTGACCCGTGACGGTTTGATCGCGCGCATGTCCGACGAGGATTGGCACGTCGTGATCGAGACGAATCTCAGCGGGGTCTTCCACACGTGCCGTGCGGCGGCGCGCGGGATGATGAAGCGCCGCTCCGGCTCGATCGTGAACATCTCCAGCATCGTCGGGGTGCACGGGAACCCCGGTCAGACGAACTACTCGGCCTCAAAAGCTGGGATCATCGGCTTCACGAAGGCGCTCGCGCGTGAGCTCGGCAACCGCGGAGTGCGGGCGAACGTGGTGGCGCCCGGCTACGTCGACACTCGCCTGACCCAGGTGATCGCGGACGAGATGAAGGAGCTGATGCTCGCCAACACGCCGCTCGGCCGTTTCGGCAGCCCGGAGGACATTGCCGGAGCGGTACGTTTCCTCTGTTCCGAGCAGGCGTCGTTCATCACGGGCGAGGTTCTGCTCGTCGACGGCGGGCTGGGGATGTAGATGTCGCTCAACGGACAGAGAAAAGTCGTCATCACCGGCATCGGCGCGGTGACGCCGCTTGCAAACGATGCGGAGACGACGTGGCAACGCCTGCTCGCGGGTGAATCGGGCGCGGGGCCGATCACGCAGTTTGACTCGACCGATTACTCCGTCCACTTCGCCTGTGAGGTGAAGGACTTCGACCCTTCGAGTTGGATCGAGCGAAAGCAGGCCCGGCGCATGGATCGCTTCGCGCAGCTGATCCTCGCGGCAGCTCGCCAGGCGGAGGCGGACGCGGGCGTCGATATCGCCTCGGAGGGCGATCGGGTCGGCGCGTCCATCGCGACGGGGATCGGCGGCCTCAAGTCGTTCCAGGACTGCTACGACACGTTGAAGGAGCGGGGCCCCGATCGCGTAAATCCCTTCGCGATCCCCTGCATCATCCCGAACATGGGTGCCGGCTGGGTCTCGATGGAGCTCGGGACCCGCGGCCCGCTCTCGTCAGAGTGCACGGCTTGCGCGGCGTCCAACATGGCGATCGGGCAGGGCCTGGACGACATCAGGCTCGGTCGGGCCGAGGTGATGTTCTGCGGGGGGACGGAGTCTGCGATCAACCAGGTCGGCATCGCCGGCTTCGGCGCCATGCGTGCCCTCTCGCGACGGAACGACGACCCGACCCGGGCAAGCAGGCCGTTCGATGCGGGACGCGACGGGTTCGTCATGGGTGAAGCAGGCGCGGTCGTGGTTCTCGAGGAGCTCGAGCATGCGCGGGCCCGCGGCGCCAAGATCTACGCCGAGGTTGCCGGGTACGGCTTGTCCTCGGATGCGAAGCACGTGACCGAGCCTGACCCGACCGGCGAGAACCCGGCTCGCGCGATGAAGAACGCATTCGCGGATGCCGGCATCGATCCGGCAGAGATCGACTACGTCAACGCACACGGGACGTCGACGCCGCTCGGCGACGCGGCGGAGACACGGGTGATCAAGCTGGCGCTCGGCGAGGAGAATGCGCGCAAGACCCCCGTCTCTTCGACGAAGGGCGCGACCGGGCACTGCCTCGGCGCTGCGGGTGCGGTTGAGGCCATTTTCTCGACGCTCGCGATCCGCGATGGCAAGCTGCCGCCGACGATCAACCAGGAGGTCGAGGACCCGGAGTGTGACCTCGACTACATTCCGAACGAGTCACGCGATGCCGACGTGCGGGTGACCGTGTCCAATTCGTTCGGCTTCGGCGGTCACAACGCGTCGGTCGTGTTCAAACGATTTGAGGACTAGGTCCGCCCTGTGGCGCGAGACCGCTGGGCGACGTTCGACTGTTACGGCACGCTGATCGACTGGAACGGCGGCATTCGCCGCGAGCTCGCTCGTGTCTTCGGCGAGGACGCGGCCGGCGAGCAGCTCGACCGTTACCACGAGCTCGAGCCGGCGCTTCAGGTCGGTGGCGCACGCAGCTATCGCAACGTCATGACCGACGCAATGCGGGAGCTCGGAGCGTCCGAAGACGAAGCGCCCGGGCTGGCGGACGCGCTCCCCTCGTGGGAGCCGTTCCCGGAGGTGCGGCCGGCGCTCGAGGACGCGCGTTCGCGCGGTTGGAAGCTCGCGATCCTCTCCAACACCGACCGCGACTTCATCGACGCTTCGATGAGCCGGATCGGCGTCCCGTTCGAGCTTGCGATCGTCGCGTCGGAAATCGGCTCCTACAAGCCCGGGCACATGCACTGGTCGCGCTTCTTCGAGGAGACCGCCGCATCGCGTGAAACGCACGTGCATGTCGCCCAGAGTTATTTCCACGACATCGCTCCGGCCAATGAGCTCGGACTGCGCTCGATCTGGATCAACCGCTACGGCGAACGGCACGACCCGCCGCCCACGCGCGAGCTCGCCGATCTCTCCCGCCTTCCCGAAACGCTCGATGACCTCGTCGCCGCCTGAAGGCTTCCGCGTGCGGCCGGCGACGGTCGAGGACGCTCCTGCGATCAACGAGCTCATGATCGCAGTCGACACCGCCCTACAGGGCTGGTCCGACTCGACCGAAGCGGAGCTGGTGGACTGGTGGCACCTGACCGACCTGGGGGACAACTCGTGGGTCGTCGAGGACGAGTCGCTGGCTGCGTACGCCGTCGTCATTCCTCATGGTGAGAGCGCGGAGATGGACGGCTACGTGAATCCGGCGAAGACGGGACTCGGGCTGGGCAGCTGGCTGCTTCGGCGAGGAGAGGAGCGCTCGCGCGAGCTTGGCTTTTCGAGCGCGCTCACGTGGTGTCTTGCGCCGGACGCGGACGCGCGAGCGCTTTTCGAGCGCTTCGGGTTTCGCGAAGTACGCCGCTTTTACCGAATGTTCGTCGAGCACGAGCGCGAGCCACTCGCGCCGGAGTGGCCGGAAGGATTTCGGGTGAGCACGTTCGAGCCCGGCGACGGGCCGGCGTTTCATGCTGCTCTGGGCGAGGCGTTCGCGGAGGAATGGAACTTCGTCTCCGAGCCGTACGAGCAGTGGGCCGAGAGACGCATGAACGTTCCCGACTTCGATCCAACGCTTTGGTTCATCGTGCGCCAAGGAGACGAGATCGCCGCGGTGCTGCGCTGCGACGCCGAGCGCGCCGGCGCCGGCTGGATCGGCGTGATCGGCGTGCTCCGCCCGTGGCGTAAGCGCGGGCTGGGCCTCGCGCTCCTCCGGCATGCCTTCGGAGAGTTCTATCGTCGCGGCCAGCCACGAGCCGGGCTCGGAGTCGACGCGCAGAACCCGACGGGCGCAACGCGTCTGTACGAACGCGCAGGCATGCACGTTGCGTACGAGGCTGTCGCATTCAAGAAGGAGGTCACGTGAGTCGCCTGCGCGCGAAGTGTCCCGACTGCAAGACCTACACGGCGGTCGCGCTCGGGCCCGAATACGAGTGTCACTCGTGCGGGCGTGTGTATCTGGCAGGAATGGTGCGAGTTCCGCAAGCCTGGGGAGATGGCGGTGAGACGATGGCGGAGGCGGCGTGGCTCGAGCTTCCCTATCCGGAGACGGCGATCATCGAGGCCGAGACGCTTGAAGAACAGAACCTCGCACTCGCCGCTGATCTGCCGGAGCGCCCGCTCATCCTGGGCGGCTGCTGCTGCTCGCACATCGGCGCTGTCGAAGGTCTGGCCGCCCGCCAGGACCGGCTGGCCGTGATCTGGTTCGACGCGCACGGCGATCTCAACACCATGGAGAGCTCCCCATCGGGGAACCTCTGGGGGATGCCACTGAGGAAGCTAATCGACTCCGGTGCGGTCGACGCCGGTGACGTCGCTCTGGTCGGCGCGCGCAACCTCGATCCGCCCGAGGAGGCATTTATCCGCGAGCAGGGCGTGCACGTCGGTGAGGAGGGGATTGCGAGGGCGCTCGATGGCACCGCCTGCACCTACCTTGCCTTTGACGCCGACGTGATCGAGCCCACGGAGCTGTCCGTGTTCATGCCCGAGCCCGGCGGGCTTTCGGTCGCCGACGCAGAGCGGATCCTCCAGGGGCTCTCCGGGCGGACCAACGTCCTCGGCGCGGGGTTCACGGGTGCCGGCTTCGAGCCCGCCAACGTGGCTTCGCTGGCCAGGCTGGCCTCTGCCGTCGGCCTGTAACGGCTTGCCGCCATCGTCAGTCTAAACTCGTCAGTTCGATGTCCTCCCGGATCGACGTCTCCATCGAGCATCGGAACGTCCCAGAGCCGCCGGGAAAGCAGCACCCGAACACGTGCCCGCAGTGCGCCTCGCACTACCGGGACGATGAGCTGGAGGCGGCGCTCTGGGTGTGCCCGCATTGCGGGCACCACTTCACCATGCGCGCCCGCGCCCGTATCGCCTCGCTGGCGGACGAGGGCACCTTCGTGGAGGAGGCGGCTGACCTTCGGTCGGAGGATCCGCTCGACTTCTTCGACCTGCGGCCTTACACCGAGCGACTCGCGGAGGCTGAGATGAAGACCGGACTGGGCGAGGCGATGGTGATCGGCCAGGGCGCGATCGACGGGAACGCGTGCGAGCTCGCGGTCATGGACTTCGCGTTCATGGGCGGCTCGATGGGCAGCGTGGTCGGAGAGAAATTTTCGCGCGCCTGTGACGGCGCAGCGCAGCGGGGCGTGCCGCTCGTCTCGGTGACGGCGTCGGGTGGTGCGCGCATGCAGGAAGGGATTTTGTCGCTGATGCAGCTGCCGAAGACGGTCTGCGCGGTGGAGGATCTCCACGATTCCGGTCAGCCGCTGATCAGCGTGATGACACATCCGACCACCGCCGGCGTGCTGGCCAGCTTCGCGAGCCTCGGCGACGTGATCGTCGCCGAACCCGGCGCTCTGCTCGCCTTTACGGGTCCGCGCGTCGTGCAGCAGACGACACGCGAGAAGCTGCCGGAGGACTTCGGGCTCGCCGAGCAGAACCTCCGCTTCGGCCACATCGACGCGATCGTTCCCCGGCCCGAGCTGAAGGTATACGTCGCGCGACTCCTGCGGCTCTTCTCCTCGAATGGCGACTGACCACGAGCTGCGGCTGCGCGAGCGGCTGACGCGCCTGCGCAACCTCAACCTGCTTGGCGGTACGCGCGTTTCGGGCGAGCTCGAGAAGCTGCAGCGCCAGCTCGAGCGCATCCAGTCCGCGCCGACCGATGAGGAGATCTGGCGCTCTGTCGAGCTCGCGCGGCACCAGGATCGTCCGTACACGCTGGACTATGTCAACCGGCTCTTGGACGACTGGGTCGAGTTGCACGGTGACCGCGGCCGCGCCGACGACCACGCGCTGGTCATCGGCCTCGGCCGTTTCGAGGGACGCACCGTCGCGCTCGTGGGCAATCAGAAGGGCCGTGACATCAAGGAACGCACCGAGCGCAACTTCGGCATGGCGTATCCCGAGGGCTATCGCAAGGCGATGCGTCTGATGGAGCTCGCAGAGCGGAATCGGTTTCCGCTCATCAGCCTCGTCGACATTCCCGGCGCGTATCCGGGCGTCGCGGCCGAGCAGCATGGGCAGGGCGGCATGATCGCCCGGTCGCAGGCGTTGATGGCACGGCTGGGAGTCCCGATCGTCACGTGCGTGATCGGCGAGGGCGGGTCTGGCGGTGCGATCGCGACCGCGGTCGCGGATCGCGTACTGATGCAGGAGAACGCCATCTACACGGTCATCTCTCCCGAAGGATGTGCAGCCATTCTCTGGCGGGACGCCGGCGAGGCAAAGAAGGCGGCCGCGGCGTTCAAGCCGGACGCCGTTCACTGCCTCGAGCTCGGCGTCATCGACGGGATTGTCCCCGAGCCCGAGGGCGGCGCCCACACGAATCACGACGAGGCCGCCCGGCTCCTGGGGGAGAGCCTGCAGGAGGCGCTCGAGGACCTCGAACCCGTCTCCCCGGACGACCTCAAGCGCAGGCGTCGAGCCAAATTCCGCTCGCTAGGCGTTTACGCCTGAGTCAACAGGTTCACCTGTGGAGAGAAGTGAGCTTCAGGCAGGTTTCGATAGGTTCTAGGCGTGGACGGGTGTCGCCTCTCCACAATATCCACAGCGTTTTCCCCCGACCCGAGAACGACTTCGGGCCGGAAAACCGGCCCGAAGAGTCGACCCCCCGCTGGGTGGAGAAGCCTTCGAAGGACAAGAGCACTTCTTTGAAGTAGTAGGTTGCCGGCCCCGTCCGGATTGAAACACCTGCCCGTATGGGTAACCGCGCCTCGTGCAGCGCAGGGCCTCATCGAAGCGTAAGGCTTCCTAGGTGGCCGAGAAGCTCTCCGAGTACAAGCGCAAGCGCGATCCCAAGAAGACGCCCGAGCCCTTCAGCGGGAAGAAGGGCAAGACGAAGGACCCGATCTTCGTCGTCCAGCGCCACGCCGCGCGCAGCCTCCACTACGACTTCCGACTCGAGAGAGACGGCGCGCTACTCAGCTGGGCTGTGCCGAAGGGCGTTCCACTCGAGCCGGGTGAGCAGCACCTCGCGGTGCACGTGGAGGATCACCCGCTCGAGTACGCGACCTTCGCGGGTGAGATCCCGAAGGGCCAGTACGGCGCGGGCACCGTGGAGATCTGGGACAACGGCACTTACGAGCTGCTCGAGGAGAAGAAGAACGGGGGGCTCACCGTACGGCTGCACGGCAAGAAGCTCGAGGGAACGTGGACGCTCGTACCGGCCCATCTCGGTGGCAACGAGAAGAACTGGCTCATTCTCCGCAAGCGCGACGACGCGGCCCCTGCTCCGAGACGCAGTGGCCAGACCTACAAGCCGATGCTGGCCACGCTTGCCGAAGACGTTCCACGCGGCGCCGGCTGGACGTTCGAGGTGAAGTGGGACGGCTACCGCGCGATCGCAAGGGAGTCCGGTGGAGACACCGCGCTTACGAGCCGGAACGGGAACGACCTGACGGCGCGCTTCCAGAACGTCGCGAAAGAGATTCCCAAGGCGGTCAAGACGCCGGACTGCGTCCTCGACGGCGAGGTGTGCGCGCTGGACGCATCCGGCCGCTCGAGCTTTTCTGCGATGCAGCAGGGCAAGGCAGGAACGCCGATCGTCTACTACGTCTTCGACGTGCTCGAGATCGAGGGTGAGCCGGTGATCGATCTACCGCTCGTCGAGCGCCGAAAGCTGCTCGAAGGTCTCCTCGATCGCCGGAGCAAGACCGTGCGCCTCTCAGAGACGTTCGACGACGGGCAAGCGCTGTTGGAAGCTGCGAAGCAGCAGCGGCTCGAGGGGATCATGGCCAAGCGCCTCGACTCGCGATATCTGCCGGGGAAGCGGACACGCGATTGGCTGAAGATCAAGACGCACTCCGAGCAGGAGTTCGTCGTCGCCGGCTACACCAAGGGGACGGGGCGCCGAGCCTCGAGCTTCGGCTCGCTCGTTCTCGGCTACTACGTGAGCAACCAGCTCGTGTATGCCGGCAACGTCGGCACCGGCTTCAACAGCAAGGAGATCGAAAAGCTGCTGGACAAGCTGCGGTCGCTCCGGCGCGACACTCCGCCTTTCCGCGAAGTCCCGAAGATGCCGAAGGTGCGGAAGGGCGACGTCATCTGGGTAGAGCCGAAGCTCGTCGTTCAGGTCGAGTTCGCGGAGTGGACGCACGACGGCCGCCTTCGTGCTCCGTCCTACAAGGGCTTGCGCGAGGACAAGTCCGCGGAGGACGTGCGACGCGAGGAGCCGATCACCGACGTCGTCAGGAAGGGCACGCGCGAGCTGAAGCTCTCGAATCTCGACAAGGTCTTCTTTCCGGCCGAGCGCATCACAAAAGGGGATCTGCTCGAGTACTACCGCGCTGTCGCTCCCGTGCTTGTGCCGCACCTCAAGGAGCGCCCGTTCACGATGGTCCGCTGGCCCGACGGGATCGAAGGCAAGAAGTTCTTCCAAAAGGACGCGCCCTCGCACATGCCAGAGTGGATTCCGACGTTCCGCACGGAGGTCTCGACGCGAGGATCGCCGCGGACGAGGAAGTGGGTGAACTTCCCTGTCGTCAGCGACGAGCTCGCCCTCCTGTGGATGGTGAACATGGGCTGCATCGACATGAACACGTGGTACTCACGCGTCGACAGGCCTGAGCGCCCGGACTGGGTGCTCTTCGATCTCGACCCGTCCCCCGACGTTGGCTTCAAGGAGACTGTGCAGGTCGCGCTGCTCGTCAAGCAGGCGCTTGATGCTTTTGGCCTCGTCGGCTTTCCGAAGACGTCGAGTGCGGAGGGAATGCACATCCTCGTGCCGGTCGAGCGTCGCTACACGTACGCGGACACGCGCCAGTTCGCGGAGATCGTCGCGGAGGCAATTTCACGTACCCATCGCGGCCTGGCAACGACCGAGTGGACGAAGGCGAAGCGGCGCGGCGTGCTCATCGACGCGAATCAGAACGGCGAGGGCAAGACGATCGCGTCGGCGTACTCAGTGCGGCCACGGCCGGGCGCGCCCGTGTCGACGCCTTTGCGCTGGTCGGAGGTGAATGAGGATCTCGATCCGCTTGCGTTCACAATGCCGGCCGTGCTCGAGCGAGTCCGCAAGCACGGCGACCTCTATGCGGGCGTACTCACGGCGAGGCAGCGGTTGACGGACGCGTTGAAGGCCCTCAGCGGCTAGTCACCTGAGTCGTTAGTTCGGAGGGGCCGGCTGGTCGGCTCCGAACGTCGTCCTCATCGACGACGATTGGAGGCTGTTATGGCGCAGCGTGCAGAAGTCGTGCTCAGCGGTGAGG
>JBBRZA010000026.1:0-34707 GCA_038237145.1 Gaiellales bacterium | reverse complement strand
GTGTCCCCCAGGACACAGCGCTCACACACGATGCTTCCGTCTTCGCGACGAATCGCGACTTCGGCCACTAGAACCCGATATGGATGTGGTTGTAGTGGTCGGCGAGTGGGAACGACGCACCGCCCATGCCGAGCAGCGAGATGATCTGCCGTGGCATGACTTCGGACGGCACGAACAGGAGATCACGCACGGCACGCTCAGTGATCCCGCCGGGCTCCTGATGGCCCTGGATCGGGGTACCGCCGAGCGCTGAGACGTCGAGCGCGTGGCCGGGAATGTGCGCCGAGACCACGCCGGGCCGAGCATAGAGACGATGGCCCGAGACGAGCGAGGACACGGTCACCTGGCCGAACGACTCGCGGAGATAAGCGATCAGCGCCAGGACGCGAACGTCGACCTTGTCCTGAACGATGTCGTTCCTCCCGCCTTCGTAGATCGAGACGTTCCGGTCCGACAGGAGGCGTGTGGCGATCGACTTCTTCGCCGCCGCGAGGCCCTTGACCAGACCGGTGAGACCGACGGCGCGGTCGTACCGGGCCAGTGCTGCGGCCCTATCCGCGAAGCTGGTGTCGCCGGCGTACGAGACGATCCGGGCCCAGTCACCCTTGGCGGGGCCGGAGGACGCGAGCCGCGTTGCGAGCTTCCGGAGCGTGGTGCGGTCGGCCGGATTGTGGCCGGTTGCGCCGCGCGCGCGGAGGATGCCGAGCATCGTGGCCCAGTCGAGGCCCGCAGCCTTTGCACTCGCCTTCAGGTTCGAGGCGAACTTCGGTGACAGCCGAAGCGCAGGCGGGGTCGGATCCGGGAGCTGCGAGTTGAGCCAGATTGTCGCTGCGCTGGCCGGGCCCTCGATCTCGGGCGCCGGTGCCGGCTTCAGCTTCGGCAGGAGGATCGTGCGCAGCTTCGTCTTCTTCCACCCGCGGGCAGCTTTAGCGGATGCCTTTGCGGACCGCTTCGGTGTGGTGGCCGCAAAAGCCGCCGACGCGTCAGGCGTCGAGGCCGCGGTGGGATTCGGGGGCGGGGTGGGATCTGCCGCCAGCTGGTCGACGCTTTCGTCGGCGGAAACGGCAGCATCGGCCGCCGCCGTCGCGTCGGCGCTCGCGTCGGCCGGAACAGCGCCGGCGTCGGCCGGTGCAGCCGCCGTTGAAACGTCTTCGGCCGCGACCGGAGTTGCCTCGGCGTCGGTTGTGGTCGTCGTGGTCGTGTCAACGGCGAGCTGCTGGCTGTCTTCCCCACTCAGAGGAGTGAGCTGGTTGCCGGCAACAGCGGCGAGTGACGCGCCCGCGAAGAAGAGCGTGGTGAAAACGAGCGTAGTGGCGAGCCGACGCTTCCTCGACTTGGGCTCGCCGGACTCGCCCTCTTCGGGAGCCGACTGACCGCCGAACTCCCAGTTGTTCTTGCGAATGAACCGTCGTGGCATTGCCATTGCTCCTTCGGTAATGCGCCCTGGCCGCCACTTCGGGCGCGGAATCTGCGTTGTTCCGCAGCCGCTTACGGTTTTTTGACTATCGGGTGCAGGCGGGGCCGACCCAACTCCCTCAGTTAAGGGAACGTCGCGGCGGATCACCCGGGCGAGGGATACGCGCTTGGCGCCCGCAAGGCGATGACTGTGCCGAGATTGACAGGAAGGCGAAGCGGCGCGCCTAGAGAGAAAGGACGCACCAGCTTGTCACGCAGTTTTGACCGACTTCAAGTCGACTCAACATCCACCAGTCCACTTTGCACTGCGCGCCACCGCGCGCCCGAAACCGCGAAGGGGGGTGAATCCATGTCGTTCAAGGATCTGGTCCAGTACCTCCGCGTGCGCTATGCAAGCGAGGAGGGTCAGACGATGGCCGAGTACGGCGTCGTCCTGGCAGTGATCGCGATCGGCGTTGTTGTGGCGCTCACGGCGCTCTCCGGCGGTATCTCCGGCGCAATCAACAGAGTCGTCACGAACCTGTAGTCCGCAGTCGTAACCGAGAACAGGAGTTTGACCATGAAGCACCACGACAGGCATCGAATCCAGGAGTTTCTCGCGTTTCTCTCGCGTGAGCAGGCTCAGGCGAAGCCTGACAAGACGGTCACCCTCGCCGTGATCAGCGGGAGCTCGTTTCTCGCCTTCACGCGGATCTCGGAAAACGGTGCGAGTGCTGTAAGCAGCCTGGTGCGGCTCTTCACGTAGCTGTCCAGGCATCCAGCGGGGCCCTCCCCTCACGGCGAGGGCCCCGTGAACTTTCCGAAGTGGGAGCCGCAATGAACCTGAAGACAACAATCAAGAACGAACGAGGGCAGACGATGACGGAGTTCGCCTTCGTTCTGCCGATCCTGCTCGTGTTGCTCTTCGGCATCATCCAGTTCGGAATCATTTTCAACAACTACGTCGCGCTTACAGATGCAGCGCGTGCCGCATCCCGCAAGGGTGCCGTGTCGCGTAGCGCCTCCGACCCGAAGGGCGACTGTGAGGCGACGGGCTACAACGCCGGAGCGAATCTCAAGAATCCGGGGACGGACTTCGTCCTCACGTGTAATTCGTCCTGGGCGATCGGCTCGGACGTCACGGTGACGGCCACGTACCCCTACGACGTCAATCTGCTGGGCTGGGTTGTTGCGAGCGGGCAGCTCAACACAACTATGAAGGAGCGCGTCGAATGAGCTTTCTCCGCAGAGATGAACGCGGCCAGGCGATCGTCCTGATGGTCCTCTCCCTCCTCGTGATCATGGGCATGGCGGCGCTCGTGCTCGACGTCGGAAACTGGTACCACACAAAGCGCCGCCTCCAGGGAACCGCCGACGCCGCAGCCCTCGCGGGCGCGCAGCTGCTCCCGAACGATTCGAGCGGCGCCCAGTCGCAGGCGCTCACCTATGCCAACAAGAACGGCGGTGACGTCGCCGGCGCGAACATCATCGTCACCTCGACGGTGCTGTCGAACGACACGATCAGCGTTCGGGCAAGAAAAACGGATGCGGGCATCTTCAGCGGCATCGTTGGCATCTCGGGCGCTGACATCGATGCCCGCGCAAAGGCCCGTGTCGGCCCGCCGGCAGCGGCAAGGTATGTCGCACCGATGGTCGTGTCTTGCGGACACGACCTGATCCAGAACTGCGGCCTCGACCACGAGCCTACCTTCGGCGTCCAGACGACGATGGAATTCGACCCTATGGGCGCGCCGGGCGCCTTCGGGATGCTCAATCTCAGCGGTGGGAGCGGAACACCGGGCACGAGCGAGGAAGCCGAATGGATCCTCAGGGGTTTCGACAAGTATCTGAAGCCCGGGAAGTACCGCTCCGATCCGGGAGCCAAGTTCGCGTCCGGCAACATCGGGGACGCCCTCAACGATCGGATGGGGACCGTTCTGCTGTTCCCGGTCTTCAAGACCCTCAACGGCGGAGGCCAGAACGCGGAGTACGAGATCATCGGCTGGATCGGTTTCTACCTGGACAGCTGGGAGCAGCACGGCAATTCAGCTTCGCTGACGGGGCATTTCACGGAGTTCATCGCCCAGGGAATCCTGGCGGGGAGTGGCGGCGGCCCCTCCGGACCCTCAAGTACTTGGGGCGTGAAGTCGATTCAACTCATCGAATAAGTCTTAAGGCAGCTCGACAAGTCCTCAGGCCCTTCTAAGGAAAAGAGAAAGGACTATGAATTATCGCGCCAAGAATATCGGGATCGCCGTCGCACTGGCTGCACTTGCCGCCATCCTGACGAGCGCATACGTCGTCAACTACAAGCGCCACGTGCAGCGCGGGGAAGGCAAAGTGACGGTTCTCGTCGCCGCGCGCGACATCCCGGCAGGTACTTCTGGCGCGGACGTAGTCGATCAGAAGATGCTCAAGGAGCAGACCGTGCCCCGCAAATCAGTTGTCGCGGGCGCGATCTCGTCTCCGGACCAGCTTGCACAGTACGTCGCCACCCAGGATGTGTTCGAGGGTGAGCAGGTCAGCACGCGGCGCTTCGCTCCGCCGACGGAGCAGGGCATCCGCGCTCAGATCAAGGGCACTCAGCGGGCTTACGAGCTTGCGGGTGATCCGAACCAGCTGCTCGCCGGCACGCTCAAGGAAGGCGATCACATCGACGTGGTTGGCAACTGGAAGGTCAAGGTGAACGGCGGGGACGGCGACAACGCCATTACTCGCGTCATTCTGCGAAACATCCTGGTCGTGCGCGCGCCGATCGGTGGCGCCGCCGGGGCAAGCGTCACCTCCTCTGGTAGCGATAAGGAGAACGTCCAGCTTCGCCTCACCGACGTCCAGGTGCAGAAGATGTTCTGGATCGAGAAGAACGGCGACTGGCATCTCACGCTTCGCCCGCCCGTGAACTCGGTCGACAGCGGCAACACGATTCAGGAAGTCGGCACCATGTTCTTCGACGGACCCGGAAGGAGGCCGTAATGACCACCGCTACTGAGACAACCACGCGTGTGCGTGTTTACGCCACCGGATCCTGTGAAGGGTTCGACAAGCTCCGCGACTCGTTGGCGAGCCATCCCGAGATCGAACTGGTCGGGGCGAGCACCACCGTCGCCGACGGTGCTGCGGCGCTGGCGGGCGGTCACCTGGACGCCATCCTCCATGCAACCCGGGCCGCGTCATTGCCCGCGGACGAGCTTGCAGCGATCCGGGAGCACACCCGTGCCCCGGTCATCCTGCTCGCCTCGGGCGGCTCTTCGGGGCTGCTCGAGCAGGCTCTGGATGCCGACGTCGCGGACGTCCTGCTTCTGCCACAGCTCGTCGAGAACATCGTCTTTGCGATCCGCAAGGCGACGCACACGACACGCAGGCATCACGACACCGGCTCCGGCCGGCACGGCAAGATCGTGACGGTCTTCTCGCCGAAGGGCGGGACCGGCAAAACAGTCACTGCCACCAACCTCGCCGCCGCCTGCGCGAAGTTCGAGGGGCGCAAGACGCTGCTTCTCGACCTCGACCTGCAGTTCGGCGACGCCGCGATCATGCTCGGCATCGAGCCCGAGAAGACGATCTATGACCTGGTCGTTGCCCCGGGTGAGCTCGACGCGGAGAAGCTGGCCGGTTACACGACCAAGCACGCGTGTGGGCTCGAGATCCTTCCGGCTCCGCTTCGCCCGGAGGATGCAGAGCTCGTGACGGAGGCCAAGCTCGGCCGCCTGCTCGAGGTGGCCCGCGAGGCGTTCGACGTCATCGTGGTCGACACATCGCCGTTTTTCCACGGGCCGATGCTGGCGACCCTCGATCGCACAGACGAGCTGCTGCTGCTCTGCTCTCTCGACGTGCCGACGCTGAAGAACCTGCGCCTGGCGCTGCAGACGCTCGACCTGCTCTCGTTCCCGAAGCAGCGCGTCCGCATCGTCCTGAACCGCTCCAACTCCAAGGTCGGCATGAAGCCGAACGAGGTGGAAGGCGCGCTTGGGATGAAGGTGCGGTTCGAGGTGCCGTCTGACCGTGCAGTTCCACTGTCGGTCAACCGCGGCAACCCCGTCGTGCTCGCCGAAGAAGGGGCAGACGTGTCGAAGGCGATCAAGGCGATGGCGAAGGACCTCTTCCCTGCACTCAAGGAAGAGAGCAAGAAGCGTCGCCTCCTTCCCGCGCTCGCGAGGTCATAACCCATGGGCCTCCACGACCGCCTCAAAACTTCCAACGGGAGCTCCTCCGCAACCGCGGAGCTGCTCACCGGCGGACAGAGCCATCATGAAACGTCGTCCTCGTCTCCCGCGCAGGACCCGTACGCCGAGCTGAAGACGCGCATCCATCACGCGTGCATCGCCACGCTAGGCGCGGAGCTGTTCAAGCGCGAGGCGACCGGCGACATGGGTGAACGCGTCACGCGGGCCGTCACCGAACAGCTCGTGCTCGATCGGACGCCGCTGACACGCGAAGAGCGTCGTCAGATCATCCGCGAGATCACGGACGACATCCTCGGCTATGGACCGCTAGAGAACTTCCTCCGAGACGACTCGGTCACCGAGGTCATGGTCAACGCGTACGACCAGATCTACGTCGAGCGGCTGGGCAAGCTCGAGCGCGTGCAGGCATCGTTCGCCGACAACTCGCACCTGCTGCGCATCATCGACAAGATCGTCTCTCAGATCGGTAGGCGCGTGGACGAAGCCTCGCCGATGGTCGATGCACGCCTTCCGGACGGCTCGCGCGTGAACGCGATCATTCCGCCGCTGGCGCTCAAAGGCCCGACGCTGACGATCCGAAAGTTCGCCCGCGACCCGTACACGATGAACGACCTGATCTCGTTCGGCTCGATCTCGCCCAAAGCTGCGCAGTTTCTGGCGGCCTGCGTCAAGGGCAAGCTGAACGTACTGATCTCCGGCGGTACGGGCACCGGTAAGACGACGACGTTGAACGCGATGTCCGCGTTCATCCCCGGAGACGAGCGCATCGTCACCATCGAGGATGCGGCCGAGCTCCAGCTCCAGCAGGAGCACGTCATCACGCTGGAGTCGCGTCCTCCCAACATCGAGGGCCAGGGTGAGGTCCGCATCCGCGAGCTCGTCCGCAACGCGTTGCGCATGCGCCCCGACCGGATCATCGTCGGCGAGGTCCGCGGCCCCGAGACCCTGGACATGCTCCAGGCGATGAACACCGGCCACGAAGGATCGCTGACGACCATTCATGCGAACTCCCCGCGCGACGCGCTCTCGCGTCTCGAGACCCTCGTGCTGACCGCCGGCGTTGAGCTTCCCCTGCGGGCGATCCGTGAGCAGGTGTCGAGCGCATTCGACCTCCTGGTTCAGATCACGCGTCTCGTCGACGGCTCGCGTCGGATCTCGCACGTCACGGAGGTCCTCCGGATGGAGTCCGAAGTGATCACGCTGCAGGACATCTTCGTCGCGAAGCCGCCTGACGAGCAGACGGCCGCCAGCGGCGTCGGCGTGCGGTTGCTCACGGCGCTGTCGTGCACCGGCTTGAAGCCGAACTTCCTCGACAAGATGGCGGCAAACGGCGTCATGCTCCAGTCGAGCTTCTTCAGCAAGGATGACGACACGGACACTCCCGTAGTAGGCCAGGGCGACCAGGCCTCGAAGTTCAAGGGAGCATTTCAATGAGCCGATTCCGGCTCGCAGTCGCCGGCCTCGCGTTCATCATCCTCGCACTCCCCGCAGCCGCAGCTGCGGCTGTGCAGCTTCGAGGGGTCGACGCGACCGCTTATCCGACCATCCGCGCGTCGATCTACACGCCGAACGGAGGTGGTAAGCCGACTCTTTGGGAGAACGGCACCCCGGTCGCCGGCTTCCAGGCGCAGAACCTCGGGAGCGTCAAGGCGATCGCCACCCTGATCGACCGCTCGCAGTCCATGCGCGGCAAGCCGCTCGCTGACGCCTCGGCCGGCGCCCGCGGGTTCGTGGCGGCAAAGCAGGCTCCCGACGAGCTCTCCGTCATCGCCTTCGGATCGAAGGTGTCGACATTGTCGCCGTTCTCGACCGTCAAGCGCGACGCGGATCTCCCACTCGGCCGCATGAGGACCGATTCGGTCAAGGGGACCGCCCTCTACGACGCCGTCATCGCAGCGGCCAACCAGCTCAAGGGAAACCCGCTGCCGGGTCGCGTGATCATCGTGCTCAGCGATGGTGCCGACAACGCCAGCAGCGGCTCGCTGGCGACCGCGGTCAGGGCAGCCGGCGAGGCGAACGCCTCGGTCTACGCGATCGGGATCGAAGGCGCGGGATTCACACCCGACCCACTCATCAAGCTCACGAGCGCGACAGGCGGCCAGTACTACGGGGCTGCTTCGACGTCGGACCTTGCAGGCGTCTATTCGTCGATCGCCACGGCGCTCAAGAAGACCTGGCGAATCCAGTACGTCACGGCCGCACGGCCCGGGGACAGCATCCGGCTCACCGCGTCGATCGTGGGCGAGGGCTCGACCACACAGCTTGCGAAGATCCCAGCGGGTAACACGACGTCGGCTCCCGCCCCGTCGAAGCTCCTCCCGAGGAACGCGTACGGCCCGGGCGGCCCGCTTGCGATCGCTATCGCTGTCGCGCTGCTCGTGCTCTTCGGTTGTCTCTTCTTCCTGGCCGGCATCCGCGGTTCGTGGGTGCGCAGCCGCATCGTCGCCCACACCGGCGAGGGCAAAGGAAAGAACGCGAAGAAGAATCGCAAGGAGAGGCGGAGCGAGGCTCTCTCGACGATCTTCGCAGCCACCGAGAAGGCTCTCGGCCATCTGAAGCAGTGGCGATCGATCAGCAAGATGCTCGAACGCGCCGACGTTCAGCTCCGAACGGTCGAGTTCGTCTGGATCACCGTCGGTGCCGGGGTCCTCACCGCACTGATCGCGCTTCTCTTCGGGGCGGGGCCGATCATCCTCGTCGCCGTGAGCGTGGTGGCCGGAATGATCCCGTTCAGCATTGTCTGGCTCAAGATGCGAAAGCGGCTGAAGGCTTTCGAGGACGAGCTGCCGGACCTCTTGATCACGATTGCCGCGTCGCTGAAGGCCGGTCACTCTTTCAAGCAGGGCCTCCAGGCCGTCGTCGACGAAGGCCATCCCCCGGCGAACCAGGAGTTCAAGCGGGTGCTGACCGAGGCTTCCCTCGGGCGGCCGATGGACGACGCGCTGCTGGAGATGTCGGAGCGAATGGCGTCGAAGAACTTCGAGTTCGCCATCACCGCCGTCACGATTCAGCGCCAGGTCGGCGGTTCGCTCGCGACGCTCTTCGACATGGTCGCCGACACGGTGCGCCAGCGGCAGCAGTTCACGCGCAAGATTCGCGCACTTACGGCGATGGGTCGCATGTCGGCCTACACGCTGATCGGTATCCCGTTCTTCCTGGCCGGAGTGATCACGCTCGTCAACAGGACCTACATGCGCCCGCTGTACTGGACACACACGGGTCGCATGCTCCTCGTCGTCGGAATGGTGATGATCCTTGTCGGCTCCCTCATCCTGAAAAAAATCGTCTCTTTCCGAGGTTGATGACATGCCACTGATCCTGATCCTTGCAATCGCAGCCATCGGAGGCGCCGTGTTCTTTTTCGCCGAGCTCGCCACCACGCCGATGCGAACCCGGCGGAACCTCGTGCACCGCGCTGCCAACTACGGCCGCCTCCGCACCGTCACCGGGAAGGAGATCCCACGCTTCCGCGAGCGTGCGCTCGACCCCTTCGTGGCAAAAGCGTCCCGGCTAGTGCTTCGCATCAATCCGCGTGTTTCCGTGGAGGCCGTGTCGAACAAGCTGATGGCGGCGGGTATGCGCAGGACGTCCCCGACGACGATCATCGGTGCCAAGGGCATTCTCGGCCTCGGCGGAATCGTTCTCGGCGTTGTGCTCGGAAGCGCAGTGGCGCCGAAGTACATGTTCCTCTTCGCGCTCCTGTTCGGCGCCCTGGGAGCGCTCGCTCCCGGTCTGTACCTCAGCAGCCGCGTGAAGAGCCGTCAGGCCGCGGTCTCGGCTGAGCTCCCGGATGCGCTCGATCTGCTCTCGGTGAGCGTCGAGGCCGGGCTGGGCTTCGACGGCGCAGTGCAGAAGTTGACCGAGCACATGGACGGCCCGCTGATCGAGGAGTTCGAGTTCGCGCTGGGCGGGATCCAGATCGGCGAAGGCCGGAGCGAGGCGCTCAAGAAGATGTCGGAGCGTAGCTCGTCGCAGGAGATGGCCAGCTTCGTGCGGGCGATCATCCAGGCCGACCAGCTGGGCATCTCGCTCGGCCGGATCCTCAAAGTTCAGGCCGGCGACACGCGGCTCAAGCGACAGCTCCTCGCCGAGGAGAAGGCGATGAAAGCACCGATCAAGATGCTATTCCCGACGGTCATCTTCATCTTCCCGGCGATGTTCCTCGTCGTGCTCGGGCCCGCGTTCCTCAACCTCTCGAAGTTCTTCAGTTTCTAGGGAGAGAGTGGTGTCAGTGGCCGAACATGGCACCGAAGGCGGTTTCGGCACCGGGCTGAGGGCGAAGCTCCAGTCCGGCGAGACGCCCCCTGAACCTCGCTCGCCGGCGGAAGCGATTGCGGCCGCTGAGCCCGTCATCGAAGCGGCCGGGGCCGAGGTCGAGACGGAGGCCGAGGCCCTTCGCGCTGAGCTGAACGCGTCACTTGCGCGCGAACAGCAGCTGCGCTCGTCTCTGAGCGACCAGCTGGACACGTCGGGCCGTGATGCGCAGCTCGAGCAGCAGCTCGCAGAGCAGTCGGCCGCGCTCGATCGCCGTGCCGCGGCACTGGCGGAGACCCAGGCCGAGTTCGACGACCGCGAGCGCCGAATCACCGAGCGGCTCGCCGAGCTGGACGGCTTGCTCGAAGCCAAGGAGGAGCTGACGAAGCTGGAGGCGCAGCTCGCAGAGCGCGAGCAGCTCGTCGAGGTGAAGGTGCACAAGCTAAAGGCCGGTGACGACGAGCGCGCGTCCAGAGCAGCCGAGTTGAAGCAGAAGCTCGACGAAATCGCCAAGCGTGAAAAAGACCTTGCCAAAGCCGAAGCGCGCGTGTCGGGGGCGGCGGGGGAGACCGAGACGCGCCAGGCGAAGCTCATGCGCGCACTCGAGGAGCGCGAAGAGAAGGCGCGCGTGAAGGACGAGCAGGCGCAGGCCCTGGAGAAGAGAGTTGCCGAGCGCGCATCGAGCCTGACCGCGACCGAACGCGAATTGACTCAAGCACGCGTCCAGCTCGACGCGCGCGAGAAGGTGCTCGGGAAGCGTGAAGCTGAGATCGAGACGGAGAGCGTGAGCACCGACGACCGGCTTGTTGCCCGAGCGCGTGAGCTCGACGACCGCGAGCTCGCATTGTCAAAGGAGGCAGGCGACGTCGCGGTGCGGATCGAGCAGCTGGAGCGCCAAACCGCCTCGCACACAGCCGCCGTCCAGGAGGCCCGCGCGAAGCTCGAGGAGGCGCAGGAGCTCGGGCAGACGCTCGCGGAACGCGGTGCGAAGCTCGCATCCGCGGAAGCCGAACTCGCGCACGCGCGGGCACAGCTCGAGGCGCGTGAGAGCGTCGTCACGAAGCACGAATCGGCGCTGGCCGTCGGAGCGGGGCGGACCGAAGAGCAGCTGACGGCTCGAGCGCGCGAGCTCGACGAGCGTGAGCTCGAGCTCTCGAGCAAGGCCAGCGAGGTCAAGACCCGTGTCGAGCAGCTGGAACGTGAGGCGGCGGATCGGGCCGCAGCGGCCGAGAAGACAAAGGGCAGGGAAGAGGAACTGCGAGCCGCTCAAGAGTCGCTTGCAGCCGACGCCCGTGAGTTCGCACAGGCTCGCGCGCAGCTGGAGGCACGGGAGAAGCATGTGGACAAGCGCGAGGCGGACGTGGCCGCCACAGGCGGCCGTGACGAGCGACTAGTCGCTCGAGCCCGGGAGCTGGACCAACGCGAGCTCGAGCTATCGACTCGGGCAAGCGAGCTCACTGCCCGCATGGAAGACCTCGAGCGCCAGGCTGCGGAACGCGATGCGGTCGCGAAGGACGCAATCGCCAAGCTCGACAGCATCGAGCAGCGCGAGACCGAGCTGATCGCCCGCGAGGCCGAGCTCCACCGGCTCGAAGCAACCGCGCGGCGAGCCGCCGAGGAGGCGCGCAAGCCTGAAGTGGACGAGCTCGCGGAGCGCCGCCTGAAGCAGCGCGACGACGAATTGTCGGCCCGCGAGTCGGCTCTCAACAAGGCGGAGCAGGCGATCCTCGCGTCGCGTAGCCGCTACGAGGGCAAGGAGAAAGGACTCGACGAACGGGAGAAGGTTCTCGCCAGCCGCGCCAAAGAGCTGGAGGAGCGCGACGCCGCGCTCAACCTGCGCGAGGCCCAGATGGAGGCCGAGCTGGAGGTCCGCGAGCAGCGGCTCGAGCAGCGCGAGCAGGCCGGCGCCGAGCTCGAAGCCGCCCTTTCGACGCGCGAAAGCGACCTTTCTACGTACGTCGCACAGCTGCAGGACAACTTCGACCGCCGTGAATCCGAATGGTGGTCGAAACAGCTCGGCAAGGATGCCGGGCAACAACCTGCCGCGTGACCGCGTAGCCATCCGTCAGAATCCACGGCATGGCCCAGATATCGAGCGACAGCGAGCTCGTCGCCCGCTGCCGGTCCGGTGATCAGCAGGCGTGGGCCGAGCTCGTCGACCGGTTCTCCCGCTACGTGTATGCCATCTCGGTTCAGGCCTTCCGGTTACCGGACGCCGATGCCGAGGATGTCTTCCAGGAGGTGTTCGCGCGCGCGTACGAGCACCTCGACAAGCTGCGAGACGACGCCGCAGTCAAGCCGTGGCTCGCCCAGCTCACGCGACGGTTGTGTATCGACCGCCTGCGCGCCGCCTCGCGCGAGCGCCCTACCGCGGACGACGAGCTCGAGCTCGTCGGGTCGGAGGAAACCTTGACCATGCTCGAGGATGCGCTCACGGTCCAGGAAGCTCTCGCCGCCACGCCCGAGCACTGCCGGGAGATTCTCGACCGCTTTTTCGCACGTGACGAGAGCTATCGCACGATCGGCGAGGCGCTCGATCTTCCGGCCGGCACGATCGCGAGCCGCATCTCCAGGTGCCTCGGCCGGCTGCGTGAGTTCCTCGAGGGAAGAACCGAGGGAGATACTCCGTCTAGTTCTCGATGACCGCTTTCAATGAAGAGCGTCTCGCACGCCTGATCCGGGCTCTGCCCCCGGCGCCGGCGGCCTGGGTGCGCGCCGCCCAGGAGTTGCCGCTGGCCAAGGCCGAGTTCGACGAGATCGTCGCTCGCGCCGAGGCGGATGCCGACTTCAGGGCCAGGCTCGTGGTGGATCTCGAGGCTGCCCTTGAGGCCGAAGGCTACGAGCGTGATCCCGCGGTCATCGACGTGCTGAAGCTTCGCTTCAAGTCGAAGTAGCGCTTCGAGGACAATGCCCGCATGGCCTTGCTCGACCTTCGGCTGCGGGAATTCCTCGACGAGATCGCGGCCGAGGGCAGGACGCCCGGCGGAGGGTCGGCCGCAGCACTGGTGACTGCGATCGCGGCCGGGCTCCTGGCGAAGGTGGCTCGCGGCTCCGGGGACACGTGGCCCGAAGCGGCAGGGACCGCGGCGCAGGCGGAGTGCCTGCGCGATCGCGCCGCTCCGCTCGCGCAGGCGGACGCCGAGCAGTACGAAGCGGCGCTCCGAGCCCGTGCGGAGACCGGCGACGAGCAGGGCGAGCGGCGAGATTTCGCCCTGGGCCAGGCGTATGCGAAGGCGGCCGAGCCGCCGCTCCAGATCGTCCGGGTCGCGAACGACGTCGCTCAGTTGGCGATCGCGGTGGCCGACAGCGGCAATCCGGCGTTGCGCGCCGATGCCGTCGCGGCCGCGCTGCTCGCGGCGGCGGCTGCGAGCGTCGCGGCGGAGCTGGTGACGGTGAACCTCACGGCCTCGGCGAGCGATCCGCGCGTCCTCGAGGCGGCGAAGCTGGTGGAGGAAGCCGCCCGCGCCGCTGAAACGGCGCGGGCGACGCGGGAGTAGATCAGGCGGTGCGAACCGCCGGCCGCCGCGCGAGGATCCCCCGCACAGCAGACATCCACCGGCGAGCTCCCGTCCTCGCCGCGGCCGCTTGATCCTGGACCCCCTGGCGGATGTTTGCGGCCAGTCGCTCGTGCGTCGCCTCGCGAAGGAGGTCGGCGTGGCGAGCTCGGGCGATCTCTTGAGACGAAAGCGGAAGCACTCTGCCTCCACGACGGGCTGGACGGCCCTTGCCTTCCCACAGGCGTGGCTCGTACGCTGCAGGGGTGAGCGAGGAACTTCCAGCCTGGAGCCTCTCCGCGGAGGCGGCCGAGCGGATCGCCTTGCCGGAGGAGTGGCCCGGAGAGATCACGCGCGAGTGGGCGTGGGGCGGGGCGACCGGAGCCGGTGCACGGGTGTGCGTCCTCGACAGCGGCATCGAAGCGGGCCACCCGATGGTGGGCGACGTACAGCAATCGGTTGCGATCTCGATCGAAGGTGACGAGGCGATCATCGAGGAGAACGACACCGAGGGAGATCTCTGCGGGCACGGCACGGCGTGCGCCGGGGTGGTTCGCTCGCTGGCACCGGACTGCGAGCTGGTGAGCGTACGGGTGCTGGGGGCCGGCTACACGGGCAGCGGCGCCGTGTTGCTGGAGGGCCTACGCTGGGCGATCGGGCAGGGCTACGACGTCATCAACATGAGCCTCTCGACGACGAAGCAGAAGTTCGCCTCGCTCTTGCACGAGCTCGCGGACACCGCATACTTCCGTCGCACGATGCTCATCGCGTCCGCCCACAACATGCCCGTGGAGAGCTATCCCTGGCGCTTCTCGAGCGTCATCTCGGTCGGGAGCCACGAGCAGGAAGACCCGTACGCCTACTACTACAACCCGGCTCCCCCGGTTGAATTCTTCGCCCGCGGCGTCGACGTCGAGGTCGCGTGGAACGGCGGCGGGCGTCTCGTCTGCACGGGCAACAGTTTCGCGACTCCGCACATCGCAGGTATCGCGGCGCTCATCCTCTCGAAGCACCCCGAGCTGACGCCGTTCCAGCTGAAGAGTGCGCTCTACCTCACGGCGACGAACGTGGGAGGTGGGGCGTGAGCGACGAGCTCCGAGCAGCTGTCGCCGCAGGCGTGTTGGGCTCGGAGGACCAATATCGCGCGCTACTCCAATCGATCGTGGATGTCGCGCGTGCGATCTTCAAGGCGAAGGCCTCTTCGATCTTGCTCCTCGACGAAGAAACGGACGAACTCGTCTTCGAAGCCGCGGCCGACGAGGCATCGGAAGGGCTGATCGGGAAGCGCTTCCCCTCGAGCACGGGGATCGCGGGCTTCGTGCTCGTCAGCCGGCAGCCGCTCGTTATCGAGGACGTCTTGACGGATCCACGCTTCTCGCGGGAGACCGCGGAAAGCACCGGGTTCGTCCCGAAAGGCTTGATGGCGGTTCCGCTGCTCCACGAGGAACGGGCGCTTGGAGTTCTGGAGGTCCTCGATCGCCCTTCCGAGTCGAAGTTCACGCTTGTCGAGATGGAACTGCTCGGGCTCTTCGCGAACCAGGCGGCGATCGGGCTCGATCTACTCCAGCGGGCGCGCCTCGCGCAGGCCGCCCTGAAGGGCGAGGGGGACCTCGGGGTCCTCGCGCGGGTGGCCGAATCCCTTGAACGCTTGAGGAATGACGAGGACGGGTCGCGAGAGCCTGCGTTGCGACTTCTGGCGGAGCTCGAAAAGCTGCTCTAGAACGACGAAGCCCGGGCAATGCCCGGGCTTCGTCAGGAGACGGAACGCAGGCTAGGCCCGCTTGCGGTGGGCCTCGAAATCATCCGAAGCGTCGTCGGATGGGGGCTCGTCGGTCGCGTTCTTCTTGCGGTGCGCCTCGACGTCGTCTGACTCGTCTTCGGATGCGGGCTCGTCGGTGAGGTTCTTCTTGCGGTGGGCCTCAACGTCCTCATCACCCTGTAGGAGACGATCCTCGGACATGAACTCCTCCTTCTAGAAGGTCGACGGCTGATTGCCGTTTCACATACTGGACGGTCCAGTCAGCCGGAATCTTCCCTGCTCCCCTTCAAATACACAAGCCGGGATGAGATTCTGCGCTCCGTGCGGCGATTCCTGGGGCAGTTCGCGGAGTCCGGCCGGGCTTTCCGGGACGTCTTCCGAAACCAGGCGTTGCGCCGGATCGAGCTCGCCTGGGCGGCGTCGATCGTCGGCACCTGGGCTTACGGGATCGTCGTGATCGTCTACGCCTACGAGCAGGGTGGCGCGACGGCCGTGGGCGTCGTCGGGCTGGCCCGCTGGCTCGCTGCGGCCATTGCCTCCCCTTTCGCGGCAATCCTCGGCGACCGCTACGACCGTCGTTGGGTAATGGCCAGCTCGGATCTCGCACGGGCGGCCCTGATTGCAGGTGCCGCCCTGGCCGTGTTCGCCGATGCCCCGCCGATCGTGGTCTACCTCCTGGCCGGCCTCGTCAGCGTCGCGGCCACGGCTTTTCGCCCGGCCGAGGCGGCCTTGATCCCTTCGCTGGCCCGGACGCCCGAGGAGCTGACTGCCGCGAACGTTGCAGCGAGCACGATCGAGAGTGTCGGGATCTTCGGCGGGCCGGCGATCGGAGGGCTGCTGCTGACCGCGACCGGGACTGGAGTCGTCTTTCTCATTACGGGTGCCGCCATGCTCTGGTCGGCGCTCCTGATTGCCGGGATTCGCCCCGGCGCCGAAGCAAAGGAGCAGGGTGAGCGCGAGGCGGTCTCGGTCCTCGACGAGCTGCTCGCGGGTTTCCGCACGATTGCGCGCGAGCGGCGGATGCGTCTCCTGGTGGGGCTCTTTTCTGCCCAGACCTTGGTCGACGGAATGCTCAGCGTGCTCATCGTGGTCATCGCGCTCAAGTTGCTCGGTACCGGCCAGGCAGGCGTCGGCTTCCTCAACTCGGCTGTGGGCGTCGGCGGTCTGCTCGGTGCGCTCGCCGCGGCCGCGCTCGTTGGCCGCAGGCGGCAAGCGGCCGACTTCGGCCTGGGGATCTTCATCTGGGGCGTACCCATCGCTCTCGTCGCCGTTTGGCCCAATCAGGCCTTTGTGCTCGTTCTGCTCGCGGTCGTCGGCATCGGCAACACGATCGTCGACGTGTCGGGGATGACGCTGCTGCAGCGCTCGGCGCCGGATGACGTGCTGGCCCGAGTCTTCGGAGTGCTGGAAAGCGTCCTGCTTCTCACCTCCGCGCTGGGCGCTATCGCCGCGCCGCTTCTGCTCAACTGGCTCGGAACGCGCGGGGCGTTGATCGTCGCCGGCTCCCTGCTGCCGCTGGTCGTGATTCCCGCGTGGCCGCTGCTGAATGCGATCGACCGGGCTTCGGAGGTGCCAGTCGAGCGGCTCGAGCTTCTCCGCGCCAATCCGATCTTCGCGTCCTTACCCGGGTCGACGCTGGAACAGCTTGCCGGCGCGCTCGAGGAAGTGCACGCGCCGGCCGGCGAGGAGATCGTGCGGCAAGGCGAGCCGGGTGACCTCTTCTACCTGATCAAGGATGGGGCCCTGGACGTGTACGTCGACGGCAAGCCTGTGCAATCGCTCGGGCCCGGTGGTTCGTTCGGTGAAATCGCTTTGCTCCGCGACGTTCCGCGAACGGCGACCGTCAAGGCGCGGACCGAAGCCACGCTCTATGCACTTGACAGGCGGCACTTCCTCGCTGCGGTCACGGGTTTCGGGCCGAGCCTCTCGGCCGCGGAAGCCGTTATCGGGATGCGGCTGGGGCCGGGTCGCGCCGGGATCGTTCGGGCATAGACTCCAGCGCCGGTTCCGCAAACGTCAACGTGTGCGTATTCGCGTCGACGGTTGCGCTGAGGCCGAGTGGGATCGTGCATAGATGGTCGCCGTGGCCGAGTGGAAGGTTGTGCAGGATCGGAACGCCGAGCGGCTCGAGGTGATGCTCGAATACGTCCTCCATCGAGCGGCTGCGCAGCCACGGCTCCGGTTGCCGGTACTCCTCGCACTTGTACATCTCGCCGATCACCACACCCGCGATCCGGTCGAACTGCCCGGCATTCCGTAGCTGCGTCAGCATCCCGTCGACATGCCAGGGCGGGCAGTGCACGTCCTCGAAGAAGAGGATCGCGCCGTCGAGGTCCACCTCCCAGGGAGTGGCAAGCGTCTCGCGAAGAAGCCAGAGGCAGCCGCCGACGAGCGGAGCTGTCGCTTTGCCGCTGCCGATCGCGCCGACGTAGGGATCGTCCGGGCGACCCGGCACCTCGCCGAGCGGCTCCGGATCGGTCAGGGCCCGCAGGAAGCGTTCCTTCGACCAGTCGCCGCGTTTCGGGCTGCCCATCCCCGTGAAGCCGGGCCCGTAGAACGTCACGAGCCCGGTGCGCTGGCGGATCGCGACGTGGAGCGCCGTGACATCGGAATAGCCCACGAGCGGCTTCGGATTTTCTGCGATCGTGTCGTAGTCGAGGTGGGGGACGACCTGTGAGGCGCCGTAGCCGCCGCGCAGGAGCTGCACGACGTCGACCTCGGGATCGGCGAAGAGCCCGTTGACGTCGCGTGCCCGAGCCGCGGCATCGCCCGCGACGAAGTCATCGCGGGCGTAAACGCCCTCGGCCAGCTTGACGCGGTAGCCGCGTTCCTCGTACCAGCGAACGCTACGGTCGATTTCCGACCGCTCTTCGAACGGACTGGACGCGGCAGCGACGCCGATCGTCCCGCCAGGCGGAAGCGGGCGTGCCTTCACGAGACAGTCCTGGTGTCAGACACCGTGCCGGAAGTGTGTCGGCACGCCGCGGTACCGCTCTCCAAGCGCAACTGCTCCAGACGGCTGGTGTCAGACACCAAAACGGAACTGTCACGCATGTCAGTCGAGTTTCGCCATCACGTGCTTGATCTGCGTGTAGTCCTCGAGCGAGTACGCCGACAGGTCTTTGCCGTAGCCGGACTGCTTGAACCCGCCGTGCGGCATCTCGCTCACCAGCGGGATGTGGTCGTTGATCCACACCGTCCCGAACTGGAGCTTGCGCGCGGCGTTCAGCGCTCGCCCGATGTCTCGCGTCCAAACCGAGGCCGCCAGCCCGTAGTTGACGTCATTTGCCCACGCGAGCGCCTCGTCGTCGTCTGCGAACCGCTGCACGGTCACGACCGGACCGAAGACTTCCCGCTGCACGATCTCGTCCTCCTGGCCAACGTCGACGACGACGGTCGGCTTGACGAAGAAGCCCCGGCTTCCGTTCGACTCGCCGCCTGTGAGGACGGTGGCCTTCTTGGCACGTTCGAGGAAGCCGAGCACGCGCTCCTGTTGGGACTTCGAGATCACCGGCCCCATCTCGATCTCGTCACCGTCCGCAGGGTCGCCGACGTGCAACGACTCGACGGCGGGGACGAGCTCCTCGAGCAGCCGGTCGTAGATCTTCGGACCGGCGACGACGCGCGAGGCCGCCGTGCAGTCCTGGCCGGAGTTCCAGAAGCCGCCGATCTTGATTCCTGCTGCGACAGCCGCAGGATCCGCATCGTCGAACACGACCACGGGCGCCTTCCCACCGAGCTCGAGGTGAACGCGCTTCAGCGTGTCCGCAGCCGTTCGCGCGATGATCTTGCCGGTCTCGACGTCGCCGGTCAGCGACACGAGCCGGACATCCGGATGCTTGACGATCGCCTCGCCGGCAGGCACGCCGTCGCCGGTCACGACGTTCAGCACGCCGGCCGGCAGGATGTCCCCGGCCAGCTGTGCGAATCGCAATGTCGTGAGCGGTGTCTGCTCGGACGGCTTCAGCACCTGAACGTTGCCGGCTGCCAGAGCAGGCGCGAGCTTCCAGATGGCCATCATCAGCGGGTAGTTCCAGGGTGCGATGCCGCCGACGATCCCGATCGGCTCGCGGCGCAGCCACGAGCTGTAGCCGCGCATGTACTCACCGGCGGACTTGCCTTCCAGCAGGCGCGCCGCGCCTGCGAAGAAGCGGATGTTGTCCGTGGCGACCGGAATCTCGTCCTTCGCGTACGAGAGCGGCTTACCCACGTTCTGCGACTCGAGCTCGGCGATCTCGTCTGCGTGCTGGTCGAGTGCGTCCGCGAGCTTCAGGAGCATCTCGGCTCGCTCGCCCGGCGTCGTCTCGAGCCATTCCGGCAGGGCTTTCTTCGCTGCCTGCACCGCCCGGTCGACGTCGTCGGCACTCGAGCGTGGCACCTCCGCGATCGTCTCGCCGGTGGCCGGGTTCAGCACTTCCATGGTCTCGCCGCCGGTGGCATCGACCCATTCGCCGCCGACGAAATTCTGGTGCTTGGAAACGGTGGTGCTCACGATTATCTCCTTCGCAGGATCCCCGTGTCGCGCGTCAGGCGCTGCGCGATCGTCACGGGAATCACGGTCATCACTATGACGAAAAAGACGACGACGTTCACCTGGGGCAGCTGCTGGCCCAGCCGGAGATTCCCGAGGATCCAGATCGGCAGGGTGTTCTGGGCCCCGGCGGTGAAGGTCGTGACGATCACCTCGTCGAACGAAAGCGCGAAGGCCAACAGCGCTCCGGCGACCAACGCCGTCGAGATGACGGGAAAGGTGACGAAGCGGAAGGTCTGCCAGCCGTCCGCGCCGAGGTCCATCGAGGCCTCGGTCAGCGAGGTCTGCGTGCGCCGCAGGCGGGCGACGACGTTGTTGTAGACGACGACGATGCAGAAGGTCGAATGGCCGATCACGATCGTCCACAACGAAGGCGTCAATCCGTGGATCGGGTTGTTGTTGAAGAAGGAGTTCAGCGCGATCCCCGTGACGACTCCCGGCAGCGCGATCGGCAGAACGAGCAGGAACGTGATCGCGTCCCGGCCGAAGAAACGAAAGCGGCTGACCGCGGTCGCCGCGGCAGTCCCGAGCACCAGCGCAATCGCAGTCGCGATGCCGGCGGCTTTCAGCGACAGGACGAGCGCGCTACGGGCCTCTTCGTTGTGCCAAGCCGCGTGAAACCACTTCGTGCTGAACCCGGCGATCGGCCAGCTCTGGATGTTGGACGAGTTGAACGCGTAGACACAGATGAGGACGAGCGGGATCCAGAGAAACAGCACGACGGACAGTGTCCAGGCGCCGAGCGACCACCGTGCTGCGCGGGTTTCCATTACAAAGCCTCGAACGCGCCGAGCCGTTTGGCGAGCGTGAGATAGATCGCCATCACGATCAGCGGCACAGTCGCATAGGCGGCCGCGAACGGCAGGTTGTTCGTCAGGCCGAGGACGTTGCGGTAGATGACGTTCCCAATGAAGTCGACGTTCCCGACGAGCGACGGCGTGATGTAGTCGCCGAGGGTCAGCGAGAACGTGAAAATCGAGCCGGCCGCGAGCCCCGGCAGCGCGAGCGGCACGATCACGCGTCGGAAGGTCGTCCAGTTACGGGCGCCGAGGTCGCGGGACGCCTCCAGCAAGGAGTCGGGAATCCGCTCCAGCGCCGCGTAGACGGGGAGGATCATGAACGGAAGCCAGATGTAGGAGAACACGATCCACATCGCGGTGTTCGTGAACGCCCAGTCCTGCTGGGGCAGTCCGACCTTCGCGAGCGACCAGTTGAGCGCGCCGTCCTGGTTCAGGATCAACCGCCAGGCGTAGATCCGCGCGAGGTAGCTCGACCAGAGGGGCAGCAACACGAGCACGAAGAGGACGGTCCGCAGCCGCGGCGTCGCCACCCGTGCCATGTAGTACGCGAACGGAAACGCGATCAGCGCGTCCGTCAGAGTGACGGCGACCGCCATCCAGATCGTTCGGAATGCGATCTGGCGATAGGTCGCGTCGTGGATGATCGTGTCGAAGTTCGCCCACGTCCAGACGTGCGTGAGTTTGCCGGTGAAGGAGTCGATGCTCCAGAACGCCGACACGAACAGAACGGCCAGCGCAGCCAGATAGAAGACGAGCATCCAGCCGAGCGGCGGCAGCAGCAACGCGACCGCGCGCAACCAGGGCCGCCGCCAGAGCGCGGCGGAGAGGCGACGGCGAGCCGACCGAGGCCGACCCGCCGTTCCATGCGCCTGAGACGTCAACTCTTGATGTCAGTCCAGGCCTGCTGCCACTTCGTGTAGTCCATGCAGTTGCTCTGGCCGTTGCCGCAGTCCTTCTGCGGCGTCTTCCAGAACTTGATCGAGTTGAAGTAGGACGCAGTGGCGTTGGCGTGGTACTGGGCACACGAGCCCTTAGACAGCTGATCCATGATCTTGCACGCCTTCGTGTTCGCCGGCGTCTCGCCGAAGTAGATCGCCTGCTGGGCCTGCACCTTCGCTGTCGACACCCACTTGATCCACGAGACCGCGCAGTTCGGGTGCTTCGCTTTGGAGGAGATCATCCACGTGTCGGCCCAGCCCGTTGCGCCTTCCTTCGGGATCAGGTCGTTCACGGGCGCCTTTGCGGCCTTGAGGGTATTGGTCTGGTACGGCCACGACGCTCCGAGGACCGCGCCGCCGTTCTTGAAGAGATCGATCTCGTCACCGGCGGACGCCCAGTACTTCTTGATGAGCGGCCGCTGCTTCTTCAGCAGGTCGACGGTCGCCTTGAACTGCGCATCGTTCAGTTCGTACGGATCCTTGATCCCGAGCGCCGGCTTCGTCTTCGAGAGGTAGAGCGCCGCGTCGGCGATCTGGATCGGGTTGTCGGGAACCGTGATCTTGCCCTTGTACTTCGAGCTGTAGAGGATCCCCCAGCTCGTGGGCTTCGGCTTGACCTTCTTCGTGTTGTACATGAGCGTGTTGGGCCCCCACTGCAGCGAGATGCCGTAGTGCACGCCCTTCACGGTGTTGTGCGACGGCGACTTCAGCGCGGGAATGAAGTTCTTGTAGTCTGGGATCAGCTTCGGATCGACGCCGCGCACGTCCTTGCCGAGGATCAGCCGCAGGCTGGCGTCGCCCGAGGCCGAGACGGCGTCGTACTGACCGGTCCGCATCAGCGTCACCATTTCGTCGGAGGAGGCGCCGTACTTCGCTCGTACCTTGCAGCCGGTCGCCTTGGTAAACGGTTTCACCCACTGCGGTTGTGTGTATCCCTCCCAGGCGATCAGGTTGAGAGCGCCCTCGTTCTTCCCGGCCTTCGTGATCATCGTCGGCCCTCCCTGGGCCGAGCTGACTCCCGACGCCGGCACGCACAACGCCGCGGCGAGCGCGGCGACGAGTACGTGAATCCTGCGAATCCTCCTCATGCTTCTCCTCCTCGTTGGATCTCGAAGGTGTGCTCGGGACGCCACTCGAGGCGCACCCGCCTACCCCTGGACTCGAGCGCCTCCTGGGAGGACGTCTCGAGGTTCTGTTTGACGACGGTGAGCTCGCCCCCGGAGTCGAGCTCGACGACGTACCTCGTGAACATGCCGACGTAAACGACGTCGCGGATGCGACCCAGCTCGCCGTCCCCGGCCTCGTCGAAATGCATCCGGATCTTCTCCGGACGTACGGTGAACTTCTTGCCGTCCCGCTCCAGCACGTTCGACACGCCGACGAAGCCGGCGACGAACTCGGTCGCGGGACGTTCATATACTTCGGCCGGCGCGCCGATCTGCTCGATCCGGCCCTCGTTGAAGACCGCAAGGCGGTCGCTCATCGTGAGCGCCTCCTCCTGGTCGTGGGTGACGTAGACGAAAGTGATGCCGACGTCGTTGACCTCGCGTTGGATGCGCTTGAGCTCGATCTGCATCTCCTGCCGAAGCTTCAGGTCGAGCGCGCCGAGTGGCTCGTCGAGCAGCAACACCCTCGGCGTGTTCACGAGCGAGCGCGCGAGCGCGATCCGCTGCCGCTGCCCGCCGGAGAGCTGAACGGGCTTGCGGTTTCCGAGCTCTGGAAGCCGCACGACTTTCAAGATCGCCTCCACGCGACGTTTGCGCTCCGCCCGCGGAACGTGCTTGACGCGCAGGCCGTAGGCGACGTTCTCGGCGACGGTCATGTGCGGGAAAAGCGCGTAGTCCTGAAAGACAGTGTTGACGTCCCGCTCGTACGGCGCCCGGTTCGTGACGTCGGCGCCGCCGAGCTCGATGCGACCTTCGTCGGGCCGCTCGAAGCCGGCGATCAATCGCAGCGTCGTTGTCTTGCCGGAGCCGGACGGGCCGAGCAGAGTGAAGAACTCGCCGGCGGGAATCTCGAGGTCGACCCGGTCGACTGCGACAACGTCGCCGTACGTCTTGCGGATGCCCTCGAGGCGGACATCGATCTCGGCCGCAGGCAAGGGATGTGCGGCCGGTTCCGACTCAGCCAGCGCGGGCGTCGCCAAGCGATTCCTCCAGCAGGCCGAGTCCACGCTCGAGCAGCGCGTCGTCGATCGTAAGGGGGACGAGGATGCGAATGACGTTTCCGTAGATACCGCAAGACAGGAGGACGAGGCCGCGGTCGCGTGCCGCCGACGTCACCGCCTTGGCCAGGTCCGGCGTCGGCTCGGTGAGCTCGAGAGCGAGCATCGGCCCGAGGCCGCGCACCTCGCCGACGGCGGCATTTCGGGCTGCGAGCTGCTCGAGGCGAGCACGGATCCGTGCGCCCAGCTCGTCGGCGCGCGTGCGGAAGGAGTCTGTTCTCACTTCGCGGAGCACCTCGACCGCCGCCACGCACGCGAGCGGGTTGCCGCCGAAGGTGCCGCCGAGGCCGCCGGGGTGGACGCTGTCCATCAGCTCGCTACCGCCGGTCACGCCGGCGAGCGGCAGTCCGCCGCCGAGCGACTTGCCCGAAACGATCAGGTCCGGCTCGACGGCGTAGTGCTCGATCGCCCACATGGGACCAGTCCGTCCTACACCGGCCTGCACCTCGTCGTCGACGTAGAGGATCCCGTGGGTCTCGCAGATCTCCTTGAGCCGGCGCGGGAAGTCCTCGGGCATCTCGACGAAGCCACCTTCGCCCTGCACGGGCTCGAGCACGACGCAGGCGACCGAGGCAGGATCGACGTCCTGCTTGAGCAGTAACTCGAGCCCGTGGATCGCGTCGTCCGACGAGACGCCGCGGTACGGGTACGGCGCAGGCGCGCGATAGACCTCGCTCGGAAAGGGACCGAAGCCCTGCTTGTACGGGACGACCTTCGCAGTCATCGCCATCGTCAGGCTCGTGCGGCCGTGGAACGCGTGGTCGAACACGATCACAGCGGGCCGCCCGGTCGCGGTGCGCGCGATTTTCACGGCGTTCTCGACCGCTTCTGCGCCGGAGCTCAAAAGCAGCGACTTCGTCTCACGGTCGCCGGGCCAGGTCTCGCCGAGCAGCTTGCACACCTCGACGTACGGCTCGTACATCCCGACCATGAAGCACTGATGCAGGTACCGGTCGACCTGCTCGTGGATCGCCGCCGCCGCGAAGCCGTGGCCGGTGTTCTGGCAACCGAGCCCGCCCGCGAAGTCGACGTAGTCGCGGCCGTCGACGTCCCAGATGCGCGCGCCTTCAGCGCGGGCGACGACGAGCGGGGTCGTCGCCACGCCGCGTGCGACGTAACGCTCACGGTCGGCGACGACCCGTTCGGTTGCTGTCGTCTCGTGGACGGCCATCAGGCTTATTTGAGGTCTCCCAAGATCTCGTCGACGACGCGTTCGCCCGACTCGACGGCGCCGTTCAGGTAGCCCTGGAAGTCGATCGACGTGTGCTCGCCGGCGAAATGGCACGTCCCCTGTCGCTCGCGCTCCATTCCGGCGAACTTCGTGTACTGCCCGACCTTCCAGTACGAGTACGACCCCTTCGTCCACTGGTACCCGGTCCAGAAGTCGATCGTCGCCTTGCCGTTCCAGGCCTTCGTCACACCGGGTAGCACTGGCTCGACCTGCGCCAGGAACTCCTGCGCACGCGACTCGGGCGTCCCGCTCCCGAAGCTCGCCCCGATCTTCCCGCCGGTGTAGTCGACGAGGATCCCCGACTTGCCCGGCTGAGCGCGGCTGACCTCCCACGTGTTCTGGTAGCCGCGGTCGGAGTACGTCTCGCCGTTGTAGCCGAGGCCGCGCCAGGGACGGCTACGGAACTGAAGGTGAAGCTTCGAGTTCGTGCCCATCCCCTGCTCGAGGATCGCGGTCACCTTGAGCGGCTCGAACCCGGCCTTCGTGAAGTCGACCGACGAGCGCAGGATCGAGAACGGCAGCGCGAGCACGACGCGGTCGGCCACGATCTTCCGAGTCGAGAGCCCCTGCCTGAAGGTCAGCTCCCAGCGGCGACCGGACGTCGAGCGGATCGCGATCAGCTCGGACCCTGTCGTGATCTGCCCGGCGACGCGTTGGACGAGCCGTTGTGGGATCTGATCGTTGCCGCCGCGCACGTGGTACTTCTCGTTCGAGGGACCGAAGATGCGGAGCTGGCCCTGGCCGGAGTACCCGAGCAGGTAGAGCAGGTTCAGGGAGCTCTGCTCCGCCGAGTCGGCGCCGTACTCGATGGTGTAGGCGACGTCGAGGAGCTGTCCGACCTTCGAATCGATGCCGCCGTCGAAGGTCTCGTTGATCCAGTCGACGATCGACATGTGGTCGAGCTCGAAGCCGCGCTCGGTGTAGTTGTTCCACAGCGTGGGGTAGCTCGCGGCGCTGACGTCGGAGTGGATCTTCTGCCACGCGGCCTTGACGTCGTCGGTCGCCTCCTCGTAGGAGTAGCGCTCGCCGTCGAACCAATTTGTCTGCTCGGTACCGTTCTCCTCCGCCGCGAGCAGGTTGTCGAGCGTGAGGTCAAGTTCCTTAGCGAGGTGACGGGTCTGCGTGTGGCCCTGGTCGATCAGCTCGCCGCCGTGCTCGATGATCTGGTTGTCGTCGAAGGCCCCTCGCAGCGTCCAGCACCTGCCGCCCAGGCGGTCGGACGCCTCGTGCACCTCCGCCGTCACGCCCGACTGCTTTAATCGGTACGCGGCGGTGAGGCCTGCGAGGCCTCCGCCGACGATGATGACGCGGCCCGCCCCCGCGGCGTACGCCGCCGTGGCAAAGCGCCCCATCGTGCCCGCACCTGCGAGTGCGACCCCTGCCGCGGCCGTGCGCTTCACGAGCTCGCGTCGCGTCGTCCGACTCTCCACGACCTCGGCATACGCGTCCTCTACGCGCTGCGCTAGCGGTGTTCTCGCCATTCCCCACTCCTCCCCCGATGGTTTGCGAGGGGAGCATCCAACATTCGCAATGCGAGATCAAGTAGGGGCCTGCGTTGACCGAATGCGCACCGCATGGTACGAATCGCCTCGCTTTGCGTAGAACGATCGCGCAGCCGGCTATGGCCGAGCCTCGCCGGGGCCCCATCAGCGCCCCGCCGCTGATCGACGGCCTGGACCAGGGGATCATCGAAGCGCTCCAGGCCAACGGCCGGGAGTCCTTCCGCGCCATTGCCGCCCGGCTCGGGGTTTCCGAGGCGACTATCCGAGCACGCTACGCCCGGCTCTGCGCTGAGGACATCCTGCAGGTCGTCGGAGTGACGAACCCGCTCGGCCTAGGCTTCGAGCAGGCGCTGGTCGGCGTCAAGACCGCAGGCTCGCCCGAGCCCGTGGCCGACGAGATCGCGAGCTGGATCGAGGCGGACTACGTCGTCGTCACCGCGGGTCAGTACGACCTCGTCGTCGAGGTCGTGGCGACCGACCGTCGCGAGCTCCTCGAGGTGACTAACCGGATGCGCGCGCTCGACGGAGTCGTTTCCACCGAGACATTCCTGTACCTGCAGATGGTGAAGCAGCTTTACGACTGGGGCACACGAGTCAAGGAGGACAGTTGACGACTACAGCACCCGAGGCGCTGGACCTCCAGCGCGCAGCACGCGATCATCTGTGGCTCCACTTCACGCGGATGGGGGGTTACCGGGACGCCGAGGTGCCGATCATCGTTCGCGGCGACGGCTGCTATCTCGAGGACTCGAAGGGCAAGCGCTATCTCGACGCACTTGCAGGGCTGTTCTCCGTCAACATCGGCTACGGATTCGGCGAGGAGGTCGGCGAGGCAGCGGCGGCGCAGATGCGCGAGCTGCCGTTCTACACGAACTGGGGTTACGCCCATCCGCGCGCCATCGAGCTCGCTTCGGAGGTGGCATCGCTCACGCCCGGCGACCTGAACCGGCTCTTCTTCGTGTCCGGCGGCTCCGAGGCGGTCGAGTCGGCGTGGAAGCTGGCGCGTCAGTACTACACCGCCCGCGGCGACGGTCGGCGCTGGAAGGCGATCTCCCGCCACGTCGCCTACCACGGGACGACGATGGGCGCGCTCTCGATCAACGGCATCCCCGAGATCCGTGCGCCGTTCGAGCCGCTCGTGCCGGAGGTGCTGCACGTGCGCAACACGAATCGCTACCACCGGCCGCCCGACGAGACCGAGGCGCAGTTCACCGCTTTTCTGCTCGACGAGCTCGAGCAGACCATCATCGCGACTGGCTCGGACACTGTCTGCATGGTGATCATGGAGCCGGTGCAGAACGCGGGTGGATCGTTCACGCCCCCGGAGGGATACTGGAAAGGCGTGCGAGAGATTTGCGACCGCTACGGGATCCTGCTCTGTGCGGACGAGGTGATCACCGGTTTCGGGCGGGTGGGCGCGTGGTTCGGTTCGGAGCGCTACGACATCCGGCCCGACCTCATGACGATCGCAAAAGGGCTGTCCTCGTCCTACGGGGCGATTGGCGCGGTCGTCGCAAGCGACCGGGTGATGGAGCCGTTCATGAAAGACACGAGCATGTACGCCCACGGAATCACGTTCGGCGGGCATCCGGTGATGTCGGCGATTGCGTTGAAGAACATCGAGATCATGAAGCGGGAGCGCATCGTCGAGCACGTTGCGGAGACGCAGGACACTTTCCGTCAGACGCTCGAGCAGCTGCTCGACCTGCCGATCGTCGGTGACGTTCGGGGGACAGGCTTCTTCTACGCGATCGAGCTCGTCAAGGACAAGGACACGCGCGAGTCGTTCAACGACGAGGAGTGCGAGACGCTCCTGCGAGGCTTCCTCTCACCGCGGTTGTTCGAGCGTGGGCTGATCTGCCGTTCCGACGACCGCGGCGACCCGGTCGTCCAGATCTCGCCGCCTCTCGTCGCCGGCCAGCAGGAGTTCGACCAGATCGTCTCGATCCTCGGCGATGTTCTCAGCGAAGCGTGGACGCGCGTTGCAGACCTGGAAGGCGCGCCTGACGGGGCCACCCACCGAGTGAACCGGTGACCGTCGCGGCGACGGGAAACGCCGACGTCCGGCTCGTCGACGTCACGAAGCGATTCGACGACGTCGTCGCGGTCGACCGGCTCAGCCTCGAGATCGAGCACGGCAGCTTCTTCGCACTGCTCGGACCGTCCGGCTGCGGCAAGACGACCACGCTGCGGATGATCGGTGGCTTCGAGCAGCCGAGCGAGGGCCAGATCTATCTCGGCGACGCGGAGGTCAGCGGGCTGCCGTCCTACAAGCGGGATGTCAACACCGTTTTCCAGTCCTACGCCCTCTTCCCGCACCTCTCCATCTTCGAGAACGTCGCCTTCGGGCTCCGCCGCCGCGGGGTGAAGGGCGGGACGCTCACCGGACAGGTCAACGAGATCCTCCGTCTGGTCGGCCTGGAGGGGATGGAGAAGCGAAAGCCGCGTCAGCTCTCTGGTGGCCAGCAGCAACGGGTTGCACTCGCGAGGGCGCTGGTCAACAAGCCCAAGGTGCTTCTGCTGGACGAGCCGCTCGGCGCGCTCGACCTCAAGCTGCGCAAGCAGATGCGGCTCGAGCTGAAAGGAATCCAGCACGACGTCGCCATCACGTTCATCCACGTGACGCATGACCAGGAGGAGGCGATGACGATGGCCGACCAGATCGCTGTCATGAACCGCGGCCGGATCGAGCAGCTGGGCACGCCCACGGAGCTCTACGAGACGCCCGCGACTGCCTACGTCGCGAGCTTTCTCGGTGCCTCGAACCTGATCGCCGGAACAGTGACCGGCCCGGACACGGTGCGGCTGCACGGCGGCCCGCAGGTGCGTGTCAGAGCGCAGGCCCTGGCCGGGCGCACGGGCGAGGTCGCAGTGGGCATCAGGCCGGAGAAGATCGAGCTCGGGGGTGGGCAGGAGAACACGCTCGACGGGACGATCGCCGAGCAGGCATACGTCGGTGTCGCGACGCAGTACATCGTCGACACCGAGTGCGGACAAATGACCGTTTACCGACAGAACGCGTCGCCTGGTCTGAACGGCGCCGCACCCGGGCAGCGACTCATACTGAGCTGGAGCCCAGAATCCACCTTCGTCGTCGATTCCAGGGAGGGATCCGAATGACCCACGTCCTCACCCGCCGGCAGCTCCTCGAGCGTGCTGCCGCTGGCGGTTCCATACTGACCGTCCCCGGGCTGCTCGCTGCCTGTGGTGGCACGTCGAAGAAGGCAGCGTCGAGCACAGCGTCGCACCAGCTCGCGAAGACGCTCCGATTCTCGAACTGGACGTACTACATGGACACGAACAACAAGAAGCACTCGCATCCGTCGCTCCAGCAGTTCGAGAAGAAGTTCGGCACACACGTCCAGTACAAGGAGGACATCAACGACAACGCCTCGTACTTCGGAAAGATCCAGGGCCGGCTGTCGCGTGGTCAGTCGATCGACCGCGACCTCGTCGTCCTCACCGACAACGACCGCTACCTCGCGCTGATGATCAAGAAGGGCTGGGCCGAGAAGCTCGACAAGTCGGCGATTCCGAACATGAAGAACCTGCTCGAAGTGCAACGTCACCCGAGCTTCGACCCGAACCGTGACTACAGCCTGCCTTGGCAATCCGGGATGACCGGGATCGCCTACAACGACAAGCTCACCGACCCGATCCTGTCTGTCGACGACTTGCTGACGAATCCAAAGCTGAAGGGGAAGATCACCTGTCTCAACTCGATGGGCGACGCGCTGACGATCGTGATGCTCGCGAACGGCGACGACCCGACGAAGGTGACGGACAAGTCGTTCAACGCCGCCTTCAACCGGATCAAGAAGGCGGTCGACTCGAAGCAGATCCGGCAGTTCACCGGAAACGACTACACCTCGCCGCTCGCGAAGGGCGATCTCGCCGCGGCAATGTCGTGGTCGGGGGACATCGCGCAGCTCGGCAACAAGCACATCCACTGGAACGTGCCGAAGGACGGCGGCGCTCTGTGGACGGACAACATGCTGATCCCGAAGGGCGGCAACGTCTACACGGCGTGCGTCTACATGAACTATGTCTACGACCCCAAGGTCCAGGGCCTGATGGAGGCCGGGGATCCGAAGAGGAACATCACCGGCATCTACTACATCCCACCGGTCGCAGGCGCCGGCGAGTGGGCGAAGAAGTACGACCCATCCGTCGCGAATAACACGCTCATCTTCCCGACGAAGAAGATGCTGGACAGCGTGAAGATCTTCGACTCGAACGCGCTGAACAACCAAAAGTATCTGACGACCTGGCAGAACCTCATTTCGGGCTAGCCAGCTCGTGGGCTACTTCCACCGTCACAGGCAGCTCACGCCGTATCTCCTGCTGGCGCCGGGGATCCTGTGGCTGAGCGTGTTCTTCGTCGTCCCGCTCGGCTTCCTGGCCTACCAGTCGCTCCAGTCCGGGAACTTCGACGTCGGCTATTCCTTCTCGTGGGCCTGGGGTAACTACTGGAACGCGCTTCGGGACTACCACAGCCAGTTCGTTCGTTCGCTGGAATACGCAGGGATCGCAACGCTGCTTGCGCTCTTCCTCAGCTATCCCGTTGCGTACTGGATCGCGTTCCGTGGCGGTCGGTGGAAGAACCTCTTGCTGTTGTTCATCGTGGCGCCGTTCTTCGTGACGTACCTGATCCGGACGCTCGCCTGGGAGACCATCCTCGCCGACCACGGGTTCGTCGTTCACACGCTCCAGCACCTCCACGTGCTCGGGGCGGGTGGGCGGCTGCTGGCGACATCGACGGCGGTCGTCACGGGCATCACCTACAACTTCCTTCCCTTCATGGCTCTACCTCTGTACGTGTCCCTGGAGCAGATCGATCAGAGGCTGCTCGAGGCTGCACATGATCTCTACGCCAGCCGCTGGAAGGCGTTCGTGCGCGTGACGCTTCCGCTCTCGCTCCCGGGCATCGTCGCGGGTACGCTCCTGACGTTCATCCCGGCCGCCGGAGACTTCATCAACGCGCAACTTCTCGGTGCCCCGCAGAACCACATGATCGGCAACGTGATCCAGTCGAAGTTCCTGGAGCTGACGGACTATCCGGCGGCGGCATCGATGTCCTTCATCCTGATGGCGGCGATCCTCGTCGCGGTGGCGGTCTATGCGCGCGCGGTCGGGACGGAGCAGTTGACAGGGACTGCAGTATGAGCGCCGTCGCGGTGGCGACGCAGCCGAGGCGTGGTCTCCTCGCGGCGGCCTGGGCCTTCGTCCGCCACCACCTCCTGACGCTGTACTCGTTCCTCTTCTTTGCTTACCTGCTGCTTCCGATCGCAATCGTGATTGCCTTCTCGTTCAACCATCCGACCGGCAAGTTCAACTTCACGTGGCAAGGGTTCACCTGGGACAACTGGAAATACTGGGACGGCGTTCCCGGAATCCGCAGCGCAGTCGTCCTCTCGCTGGAGATCGCGCTGCTCGCAAGCCTTGTCGCGACGGTCCTGGGAACGCTTATTGCCCTCGCGCTCGTCCGGTACGGCTTCCGGGGCCGCGGCGCCACCAACATCCTGATCTTCCTCCCGTTGTCGACGCCGGAGATCGTTCTCGGCGCTTCACTACTCACGCTCTTCCTGAACCTCAACGTCGTCTTCGGCTTCTGGACGATCCTGATCGCGCACGTGATGTTCTGCATCAGCTTCGCGGTCGTGACGGTGAAGGCGAGGTTGATCGGTTTCGACCGTCACCTCGAAGAGGCGGCCATGGACCTCGGCGCGAACGAATGGGCCACCTTCCGGAAGGTGACGTTGCCGCTGATTGCGCCGGCGATCCTCGCGGCGCTCCTGCTCTGTTTCGCGATCTCGATCGACGACTTCGTCGTCACGTACTTCAACTCCGGTTCGCTGACGACATTTCCTCTCTTCGTCTGGGGCGCGGCGCGCATCGGTGCGCCGCCGCAGGTGAACGTGATCGGTACTGCCATCTTCGGAGTCGCTGTGATCGGCATGGTTTTGAACGTCTTCGTTCAGATGCGCCGCGAACGAGCAGCCGCGGCCGCGTGACCGCTCCTTCAGTCGCTCCTCGCCTCCCGCCGTGGTGGCTCGACGAGGCTGGGCGTCAGACGCCGGCGCCCGAGCTGGAAGGCGACATCGCCGCCGATGTCTGCATCGTCGGCGGCGGGTACACGGGCCTGTGGACGGCCCTCGCGCTCAAGGAGCGCGATCCCTCGCTGCAGGTCGTGCTGGTCGAGGCGGAGACCTGCGGTGCCGGGCCGAGTGGTCGCAACGGGGGTTTCCTGCACGGTTACTGGGCGGCGCTCGCCGATCTGCTGCCGTTGCTCGGACAGGAGCGTGCGGTGCAGCTTGCACGTGCGGGTGAGCGGATCGTGCCCGCCGTGCGCGCCTTCTGCGAGTTGCACGGGGAGGATGTCTGGCTGCGTGAGTCAGGGACGATGATGGTCTCGGCGGCGCCGGGGCAGGACGCTGCCGTCGACCGCGCGGTCGCGGCTGCCGCCGCAGTGGGCGCAGCGGAGCAAGCGGTGCCACTCGACCCGAGCGGGGTCGCCGAGCGAATCCGCTCGCCGGTCTTCCGTCGAGGGGTCTACTTCCCGGACGGCGCCACGGTGCAGCCGGCACGGCTCGTGCACGCACTACGCCGCGCGGCGATGGATGCGGGTATCGAGCTGTACGAGCACACCCCTGCGCTGAGCATTCGTGCCGGACATGTGGCGACGCCGCGCGGTACCGTTCGCGCTCCGGAGATCGTCGTCGCGGTCAACGTCGCCGCGACCGGGTGGAGGCCGGTGGCGCGCCACGTGACGAACTTCGGCTCGTACGTCGTCCTGACGGAGCCGGTCCCGGAGCTGCTGGAGCAGATCGGCTGGACCGGCGGCGAGGCGGTCTACGACGGGCGGATGTTCTTGCACTACTTCCGTACGACCCCGGATGGACGCGTGCTGATGGGCAGTGGCTCGGGCCCGATCGGATTTCGCGGCCGGGTGGACGCGCGCTTCACCTCGGACGACCCGACCGCGGCGCGAGCGGAATACGGTCTTCGTCGCCTCTTGCCGGGGCTGGCCGACGCGCGGATCGAGCGCGCCTGGGGAGGACCGATCGACGTCTCCGCCGACCACCTTCCCTTCTTCGGGACGGTGAAGGGCAAGCGGATCCACTACGGCGTCGGGTACTCAGGGCACGGCGTCGGCCCGACGTGGCTAGGCGGTCAGATCCTTGCGTCGCTCGTGCAGAAGCGCGAAGACGAGTGGACTGCGCTGCCGCTTGCGTCGCGCCGCGTGGCGTCCCTGCCCCCTGAGCCGCTCAAGCATCTCGGCGGCGCGCTCGTGCGGTCGGCAATCCTTGCCTGCGAACGGGCGGACGAGGAGGGCCGCCGGCCGCCGTTACCGGCGCGACTCGGGGCCGCGCTGCCGCGCCTGTTCGGAATGGAGATCGGCACGCGCTGAAAGTCGGCCGGAACCGCAACAGTGCGGTTCAGGTGTCGTGGCTGGTCTTGATTCCGGCGGGGCAGCGCCAGTGCTCGCGCTTGCCGACGAAGCTCATCGACTTGCAGCCTTGCCTGGTGAGATCGGGGGCGCCCTCCAGCTTGCCGGCGACACAGCCAAACCAGGCGCCGTCCTGGCCCTTCGGCGCGGTGATGGCATGACAGCTGCCGGTCAGACCGAGGTTGCGCGATGCGCGGCCGTCCTTGATGACCAGCATCAAGGCAAAGATCAGAACCGCTCCTACCAGCACGCCTCGCATGCAGTGAATATCGGCATTTGAGGCATCTGCCTCAAGTCCTAAGAAGAGCGCAGACCGCCCCGTTCATGATGCGCTTTGAAGAAGTTCTCGGACCCGGCGGTGGCCATTGCCGCACTGGCGGAGATCTCCAGCGCCAGGGTCGCTGCGGCCACGATCTGCGCGAAGCGATACACCTTGCCGGCGCCGGCGCAGTCCATCAGCTCGAGCCACGTCTGTGCGTACGGGAAGGCCGTCCCGCCACCGACGGTGCCCACCTCGAGCCCCGGTAGGCGTAGCCCGCACTGGATGCCGCCGTCGACGCGGCGAGCCGTGCCGTGCGCCATCGAGCTTGTCCCGACCATGCCGAGGTCCTGGCCGGTCGCTGCGAAGATCGCGGCGATCGCCGACGCCGGCGTGAACGCGACCGATTGCATGCCCGATGCGACTGCTCCGTGCGTCCCGGCGAACGAGAGCTCGAGCAGGTCGTCCACCGTGGTGCGGAGGACACGTCGCACTGCCTCCTCGCTCAGCGTCGCTTCAACGAGGACGGTCTTCCCGTGCCCGCCCCGCTCGAAGTAACGGTGAGACGGCTTTTTGTCTCCACCCATGTTCGCCTCGAGGATGGCGCGCTCCGGCTTCACCGGAGCGTGCTCCATCACATAGCCCATGTTCAGCGCATACGCGTTGCGGGTCATCATGTTCGGGCC
>JBBRZA010000025.1:0-35303 GCA_038237145.1 Gaiellales bacterium | reverse complement strand
AGGAATCGAGATCATCCGGACGCCGGTCCGAGCGCCGCAGGCGAACGGGGTCGCCGAACGCTTCATCCGCACCGTCCGATCCGAATGCCTCGACTGGCTCCTGATCGTCAACCGCCGCCCTCGAGCGGGCACTCCTCGTCTTCGTCGACCATTACAACGGCCACCGGCCGCACCGAGCGCTCAACCTCACGCCACCTGACCCGAGACGGCCGACACCCCGACTCGCCCTCTCACCTCGAACAGACCACGTTGAGCGCCGAGATCGCCTCGGCGGACTGATCCACGAATACGGCCTCGCAGCGTGAGAACCGAATTTCCGTACCCCACAGGGAAGGTCCATGGGCTCCATCTCACTCATTCGGGTACTCATCCTTCCGCCAGGCGCGGGGCTCGGCGGGCTGGCCTTTCGGCGCTCGCTCGAGCAGGAAGCTGTAGTACGGCGCGACGAACGGGTCGGGCGCCATCACCGTGTAGGTGTGGTAGACGGTGCCGTTCGTGATCATGCTCTACTTCCCGTGCGGCCTGCTGCCGGCGTTCGGCGATGCGGCGGCCCGGGCACGGGACCGGGGTCGGCCACGAGACTGAGGCTAGTCCCGCGGCGGCGGCCCAGCGCAGAAGGCGGCGAGGGAGGAAACGAACTCGCGGATTGAGTCGACCGCGTAGTGCGTCGGGTTCCAGGCGGCATTCAAACGGATCCTCAGGTGTCCGTCGGCGCCGACGACCGACAGCGCGTGCAGCCCGTACGCGGGCTCGTCGCTCAGCACCGCTATGCCGCGCCCCGCCGCCGCGAGCGCCTGGCCGACCTCCGGGACCGCGACTTCGGCGGCGATCATGTAGGCGGCGTTCGTGCGGGCGACCTCTGCGTCGAACATCCGCCGCGTGCCGAAGGTCTTGTCGAGGAGGATGAGCGGCTGTTGCAGGAGCGTGTCGAGCGAGACCTCGCTCAACGACGCCCAGGGGTGCGTCGGCGGCACTTGGGCGAGAATAGGAAACGCGGCGACCGCGAGCGACGCGGTCCCGCGCGGCGGCGGGTTCACTGAGATCGCGACGTCCACCTCGGCGCGGCCAAGTGCCTCGTAGGCGGCGTCCGCCCCGGCTGCGACGAATGTCGGTGTCGACGACGACGGCCCGCGCGAGGCGACAAACGGCGCAATGACGTCCGCGATCGTGGTCGCGTTCGCGGCCGCGACGAGCGGGACGTTCAGTCCCTTGGCGAGCGCGGTCATTGTCGCCGAGGCCGTCTCCGCGCGAGCGATCAGGTCGCGTGCGATCGGGAGGAATCGACGTCCGGCGGCTCCCGGGCGCAGCGCGCGGCCGTCCCGCACGAAGAGCGGGACGCCGAGTTCGCGCTCGAGCGCGCGCAGCTGCCGCGAGATCGCGGGTTGCGCCACGTGGAGATGAGCCGCGGCGGCGGTGACCGAGCCGTGGTCGGCGACAGCTAGGAAGTAACGAAGAACCCGGAGCTCCACCTATGCCTCAGAGGCATCATCGCAGACCCAACTGTGTCCTTGACCGACACCGTTCGACTGGCGGAGACTTGACCTGCGATTTCTCTCTTCACCTCTTGCTGGAACTAAGGAGATGGTCATATGCGTGGCAGGTTTCGGTTCGGTCTCTCGGTCGTGATCCTGACGGCAGCGCTCGCCGCCGCGACGGCCGGCTGGACGGCGTCGGGCGAGCGACATGCCTCGCTGCAGCTCCTGCGCGTCTCCTCCACTGCCGCGGTGACGACCTGGGACCCGATTGCGTCGTTTTCGACCGAGGTCTTCTACATGGCGAACGTCTACGAGCCGCTGATCTGGGCGACCCAGACGCGAAAAGGCAAGACGACGTTCACCCCGGGTCTCGCGTCCACGTGGTCGCACAACGGCGACAGCACGCGGTGGACGTTCCACCTGCGCAAGGGCGTGACGTTCCACAACGGCGACCCCGTCACCTCGGCCGACGTCAAGGCGTCGATCGAGGCGGCGGCCGATCACGGCGGTGCCTCCTTCATCTGGTCGGCGCTGAAATCGGTCGTGACGCCGGATGCCTCGACTGTGATCATCAACGCGTCCGCCCCGGCGCGGATCGACCTCGTCGCTTCATCGGAATACGACGCCTGGATCGTCTGCAAGTCGGCGCTCGAAGCGGCCGCGAAGGACTCGAAGTACTGGGCCTCCGGCAGGGAGTGTGGAACCGGCCCCTACATGCTCAAGTCCTACACTGCCGGGACGCAGGTGGTGCTCGCGGGCTATCAGAAGTACTGGCGCGGCCTGAAAGGGCACTTCCAGAATGTCGTCGTGCAGATCACGCCCGAGGCCATCACGCAGCAGCAGATGCTGACCTCCGGCCAGATCGACCTTGCTTTCTATCCGCCATCCGAGAACCTCAAGAAGCTCGTTGCGAGCGGCAAGTTCACCAAGACCGTGGCGCCTACGTCGGAGACCTACGTCGCCTTCTTCAACACGACCCGGGCGCCGCTCGACAACAAGACGGTTCGTCAGGCGCTCTCGTGGGCGATGCCTTACGCCAACATCGTGAAGGTCGGCGCCTACGGGCTCGGAACCCAGTCGCGGGGGCCGGTCCCGAAGGGCATCTTCCCGTGGAGCAAGACCACACCGCAGTACCACCAGAACCTCGCGAAGGCGCGCAAGCTCCTCGCGCGGGCCGGGCATCAGGGTGGGAAGTTCACGCTGAACCTGACCTACGCCGCGGAGAACCAGGCGGAAGCGCGGTTTGCCCCGCTCATCAAGGACGCGTTCAAGAAAGTCGGCGTGAAAGTCAACCTGAAGGCGATCCTTTTCAACCAGCAGTGGGCGCAGGCGAAGGCCGACCCGACGAAGGCGCAGGACATCTTTTTGCTCCTCTACTGGCCGACCTATAGCGACGCCGGGGCGGACAACCTGTGGTCGCTCTTCCACAGCAGCAAAAAGCCTTTCTTCAACCTGAGCTACTGGAAGAGCGAGACCTACGACAAGCTCGTCGACGATGGCGCCGCGATTACCGGGTCCAACGAGGCGGCGGCGCAGTCCAAGTACAACCAGGCGATGCGGATGCTTTACAACGAGGCGCCGGGCGCGTACCTGTTCGACGCCAGGGTCGCGCTCCTCGTTCCCAAGGGCCTCACCGCTCGCGGCGTCATGAACATCAATTATCCGTTCGTCGCCTTCTTCTACAACGTGAAGAAGAAGGGCTAGGCAAAGCTTCCGGCCCCGAGGAGGAGCCGTCGCGTGCTGCACTGGATAGGCCGGCGGCTCCTCAGCTCGATCGTGACCCTGTTCGCGATCACCACGATCACCTTCGTCCTCGCGAGGGTGATCCCATCGGATCCAGCGGCAGTTTACATCGGACCGCTCGCTCGGCCCGCGGAGATCGCGCGCGTGACGAAGCAGCTTGGCCTCGACCGTTCGGTCCCCGTGCAGTACCTGGCGTACATGCGCGACCTCTTTAAGGGCGACTGGGGGAGCTCCCTCGCGACGAAGGAGCCGGTCCTCGGAGGGATCATGCACCGGCTGCCGGCGACCCTCGAGCTCATTCTCAGCGCGATGACGATCGCCGTCCTCGTCGGCGTGCCGCTCGGCGTGCTCGCGGCCCGGATGACCGGCCGGCCCATCGACGTGGTTGTGCGCATCGGCTCCGTCGTGGGGATCTCGATGCCGATCTTCTGGCTCGGGCTCCTCATGCAGGCCTTCCTCAGCGGGAAGCTCGGGCTCGTGCCGCCGACGAGCCGGCTCGACCTGACCACCTCGGTCCTCAATCCGATCCCGCACCACACCGGCTTCAACCTGATCGACGCGGCGATTGCCGGACGCTGGGCGACGCTCGGCGACGCTGCGAAGCACCTCGTGCTCCCCGCACTGACGCTCGCCGCCTACCCCACGGGACTCGTCGCCCGAATGACGCGAGCATCGATGCTCGACGTCTTGAACCAGGACTACATCCGTACCGCGCGCACATTCGGTCTCCGAGAGCGCCGCATCCTGTGGCAGCTTGCGCTCCGTAACGCCTTCGCGCCGACGCTCACCGTCATCGGCCTCTCGTTCGCCTACCTGCTCACGGGGACGTTCTTCGTCGAGCTGGTGTACGACTGGCCGGGCATCGGGCAGTTCGCGACGAACGCGCTCCTGAACGTCGACTACCCGGTGATCATGGGGATCACGCTGTTCGGCGCGATCGGCTTTCTGTCGATCAACCTTGTCGTCGATCTCCTGCAGGCCAGGCTCGACCCGCGGGTGCGGCTGCGATGACGACCGGCGTTGGTGTGCCGTGGGTGGAGCCCGACGCCATCGCGCCGGCGGCGACCGGCATGCTCGCGCGCACCCAGCGAACGCTGCGCCGCGACCCCGCGGCGCTCTTCGGGTCGTTCGTCCTGTTCGTCTTCCTGCTGACGGCGGCGCTCGCGCCGTGGCTCGCGCCGAATGCGGAGCAGGGGCGTGGCGCGACCGACGTCGGGGCGCGCGAGCTCGCCCCGAGCTGGGCGCACCTCTTCGGCACCGACCACCTCGGCCGCGACATGCTGAGTCGGGTCATCTTCGGGGCGCGCCCGGCGCTCCTCGTCGCGGTTGCAGTCGTCTTGCTCGCCGTGCTCGTAGGCGTCCCGCTCGGCATGGTCGCGGGCTTCCGCGGCGGGCGGATCGACGAGCTCCTCATGCGCATCACCGACCTCTTCCTCTCGTTCCCACCGCTTCTGCTCGCGATGGTCATCACGGCGGTGCTCGGCCCGAGCCTCATTCACGCGAGCCTCGCGCTCGCAGTGTCGTGGTGGCCCTGGTACGCGCGCCTCGCACGCGGCGTGACGCAGTCGCTGAGACAGGCGCCGTTCATCGACGCGGCGCGTGTCTTCGGCGTGCGTGAGCCGATCATTCTGCTTCGGCACATCCTGCGGAACGCGACGACACCGATCCTCGTGCAGGCGACCGTCGACGCCGGCACGGTGATCCTCGCAATCGGGTCGCTGTCGTTTCTCGGGCTCGCCGCGCAGCCGCCGACCCCGGACTGGGGCCTCATGGTCGCGAACGGACGCACGAGCGTCGTGACGGAGTGGTGGATCGCGACCTTCCCCGGCCTCGCGATCTTCCTCACGACACTCGGACTGAACCTCCTCGGCGACGCGATGCGCGACATCCTCGACCCGCGGAGCGCGACGTGAGCGCGCTGCTCAGCGTCGACGACCTGCGGCTCGACTTCGTGCGTGACGGCCGGGTCGCCTCGCACGCGCTGCGCGGGATCGACCTCGAGCTCGGTCGCGGCGAGGCGATGGGGATCGTCGGCGAGACCGGCTGCGGCAAGACGCTCACAGGGCTCTCGGTGATCCGGATGCTTCCGACGAACGCGACTGCGACCGGGCGGATCGTGTTCGACGGTCGCGACGTCTTGACGCTCCCTGAGCGGGAGCTCCGGTCGATCCGCGGGGCGCGGATCTCGATGGTGTTCCAGAGCCCCGCGACGAGCTTCAACCCCGTGTTCCCAATCGGTCGGCAGCTCCAGCACGTGCTGGAGCGGCACATGGGCATGCGCCGCAAGGAGAGCGCGCGCCGCGTGGCGGAGGTGCTCGGCGAGGTCGAGCTCCCGGACCCCGAGCGGACGATGGGCTTCTACCCACACGAGCTCTCGGGCGGGATGCTGCAGCGCGCCATGATCGCGATGGCGATCCTCTGCCGCCCCAGCCTCCTGATCGCCGACGAGCCGACGACGGCGCTCGACGTCACGCTCGCCGAGCAGATCCTGCGCCTGCTGCGGTCGCTGCAGCGCAAGCACGGGTTCAGCGTCCTCTTCATCAGCCACGACCTCGATCTAGTCGGCGACTTCTGCGACCGAGTCGCGGTGCTGTACGCGGGTCGCGTCATCGAGTCGGGTCCGGCGACCGAGCTTCTCGTCCGGCCGTTCCACCCGTACACGCGGGCGCTGCTCCAGGCGCTGCCTCGTCACGCGGAGCCGGGGACGCCGCTGCCCGCGGTCTCCGGGAGCGTGCCGTCGGGCCTCGAGGATCCGGTCGGCTGCGCGTTCGCGCCACGCTGCCCGCTCGTCGTGCCGGAGTGCGCCGTGCGCCCGCCGCTAGCCGAGGTGCTGCCGGGGCGCAAGGTGGCCTGCTACCGCTGGGAGGTGGAGACGTGAGCGCGCTCCTCGAGCTCCGCTCGGTCGTCAAGGACTTCCCGCCGCGGCGGCGCGGCGGCCCACGGGTGCGAGCCGTCGACGGCGTCGACCTGACGATCGAGCAGGGCCACACGTACGGCCTCGTCGGGGAGTCGGGCTCGGGTAAAACGACCGTCGCCCGTTGCATCCTCGCGTTGACGGCCGCGACGGCGGGGTCGATCGCCTACGACGGCATCGACTTGACGAAGGCGGATCGCAAAGCCACTCGGCGTATGCGCCGCGAGACGCAGCTCGTGTTCCAGCAGCCGACGGCAGCGCTCGACCCGCGGATGATCGTGCGCGACCTCGTCGCCGAGCCGCTCGTGACGCACAGGCTCGCGAAAGGCGCGGCACTGCGGGCGCGCGTCACCAAGCTGCTCGAGGAGGTCGGTCTCTCGCCGACGCTCATAGAGCGGTATCCGCACGAGCTGTCCGGCGGCCAGTGCCAGCGCGTCGTGATCGCGCGAGCGCTTTCGACCGGGCCTCGCCTCCTCGTCCTCGACGAGCCGACCTCGGCGCTCGACATCGTCGTGCAGGCACAGATCCTGAACCTGCTGATCGAGCTGCGGAAGGAGCACGGCCTCTCCTTCCTCCTCATCTCGCACGACCTCTCGGTTATCGGGCACCTGAGCGACCGGATCGGCGTCATGTACCTCGGCCGCCTAGTCGAGGAAGGGCCCGCGCGGGAAGTGCTCGCAGCGCCCCGGCACCCGTACACCCGCGCGCTCGTCGGCAGCACACGCGGCAAGGGGGCCGCCAGCCTCGACGCGCCGCCGCCGCTCCTCGGCGAGACGCCGCCCGCGTGGGCGATCCCGAGCGGCTGCCGTTTCCACACGCGCTGTCCGCTGCGTCGAGAACTCGGGAGCCCGGAAATCTGCGAGACCGATGACCCAGCGCTGCGCGGCGAGAGTCACGCCGCCGCCTGCCATTTCGCGGAGGAGGCCGCGTGAAGACGCCGGTCTCCGCGAGCAGCCCCGCGACGGCCGCGGATCTCGCCCTGATGCAGGGCGCGCCGCCGCCGCCCGCGCAGCACGTCACGCTCGCGAGCTGGCAAGAGGGCCCGCACAACCGCTGGAGCTTCCAACACGCGTCCGAGTTCGTGCCGACCGCGAACCTGTCGCGCGGCGACGGGCCGGTGTTCGAACTGCCGACGGATCTCGAGAGGCTCGACGGCCTCGCCATCCGAGGCGTCGCGTGCGCATCGACGCTCGAGGAGTTCCTTAGCGAGACGTACACCGACGGCTTCCTCATCCTCCACGAAGGCCGGGTCCGCTACGAGCGCTACCTGAACGGGATGACGCCCGCGACGCGGCACCTCCTGCACTCGATCTCGAAGTCGTTCTGTGGTGCACTCACGGGCGAGTTCGTCGAGCGCGGCGTGGTCGAGCTCGACGCTCCTGTGCGGGCGTACGTGCCCGAGCTATGGGATTCCGCCTACGGCGACGCAACGGTCGCGAACCTGCTCGACATGACGGCCTCCGTGCGGTTCAGTGAGGACTACACGGACCCGGCGTCGGAGGTGCAGGCTCAGGACCGCGCCGCAGGCTGGCGTCCGCGCCGTGCCGAAGACCCCGAGAACTCATACCTCTTCCTGCGCGCGCTCGTCGGCGACGGAAGGCCGCACGGGAGCGAGTTCCAGTACTGCTCGGCCACGACCGACACGCTCGCGTGGGTGCTCGAGCGGGCGACCGGCTGCCGCTACACAGATCTCTTCGCCGACGCGCTCTGGTCCCGAATCGGTGCGGAGCACGAAGCCTCGATCACAGTCGACAGCGCCGGGTTCGCGTTCGCGAACGGCGGCGTGTCGACGACGCTCCGCGATCTCGCACGCTTCGGCTACCTGATGCTCCACGGCGGCACGGTCGACGGCTTCCGGGCCACCCCTCCGAACTGGGCGGCACGCCATCGCGACAACGGCGATCCATCGCTGATCGGCAGCGAGATCGACTTCGCCGTCGCCTATCCGAACGGGAGCTACAGCGCCGGCTGGTGGTGCACCGGGGATGCGGCCGGGACGTACTACGGGGCGGGGATCTATGGGCAATTCCTCTGGATCGTCCCCGAGGCCTCTCTCGTGATCGTGAAGCTCTCGAGCCTGCCTCGCCCGCTCGACCCCGCGGCGACGCGCGACCATCGCGAGGGGTTCCACGCGATCGTCAACGCGCTGACCTGAGCGGCTTGCGCGCAGCGGGCCGCGAGGCCAGACGTCGCGCATATGCAACGGCAGCTGTCACTCGGGCCCACAGCTTCATCCCGAGTCTGGCTCAGCACGTGAAGCGCCCGGGTAGGTACGTGGAGCTTTCTCGTCTAGCCAGGCCCCGGGGCCCGGCGCCGGCCTGGCGATCCGGCATTCCAAGGTACAAGCTACGAGCAATGGTGAAACGCGGGATCGCTTACCGGCACGAGCTCGATTGGGTAGACGTATCCGCCGCGCGATCCGTCTTTCTCGATTTCCGAGGCGGAGCTATCAGGGCTCCCGCCGACCACAATCGTGAACGCCGAGGTCGATCCACTGCGAGACGACGGCAAACTCCTCGCCGACAAGCTGCAGATGGCAGGCGTCGACGTCGAGCATCGCAAGTTCGACGGCGTCACGCACGAGTTCTTCGGGATGGGCGCGGTGATCGACACGGCGAAACAAGCGGTCGAATACGCGGCAGGCAGAATCTCGCAGAGCATGCAGCGCGCGGGGGCTCGCATTTCCTAGGCAGCGCGGCGAAAGGCAGTGGCTCCAAGGAGACGAGTCTCGACTGCGAGCGCTCGGGAAAGTCCCCCGAAGCTGAACCGATTCGTCTCCGCCGACGAACTAACCACAATCAACCGAGAGGATCAACTGTGTTCCGGAAACGACTTCTGCTGTATGTCGGGACGGCCATCTTGGTCGCGTCCGTACTGAGTACCGTCGCTCTTGCGACGAACGCCAAGACCCGGTTTGAAGCGACGCTTGCTCCTATCCCTCACAACTCGAGCGCCGACCGCGGCTCGAACGTGACCGGTACAGCGAGCCTCAAGGTGACGGGCACAGAGGTGCACGTCAACATTCACGTTCGCGGCCTGACGCCGAACCTTCCGCACGCCATGCACATCCATGGGAATCTAGGCGTCACAAACGTGTGCCCGCCCGCTTCGGCCGACACGAGCGGCGACGGCCTGATCGACCTCGGAGAGGGCGCCCCCTTCTACGGACCGATCGACGTTTCGTTCACGACAACAGGCGACACCTCAGCGACAAGTGGTCTTGCGCTTGAGCGTTTTCCGGTGGCCGATGATGACGGCAACCTGAACTACAACCGCACCTTCACGATTCCGCAAAACGTCCTCGACAGCCTCGGCTCACTGCACATCGTCGTACACGGGCTGGCTCTCGATGGCAACTCCACCGGCCCCGTCGGCGGGTACGACACGCTGTTCGAGGCTGTCCTGCCTGTCGCCTGCGGCGGCATCTCCGGCAACTAGCAGTAACTCCTCTAACGGGTTCCGTCTGGGCGTCCCAGTTGGGGCGTCCAGACTGAACCAATCCACGCACACGCCGTCATTTCAGGACGCTGCCAACGGGTTCGCGAACCAGGCTAGCCCATGTTTCACCGTGATCGCCGTGCGTACAACTGACAGTGATGGCCGCTGCAGACCTCTCCCATCTGGCGGACGACGACCTGCTTTCGCTCATCGTGAACGGTGAACCTGAGGCTTTGGCCGTTCGTCTACGACCGACACATCTCACGTGTATGGAAGTTCGCGCTCATGACCCTGCTGCGAAACCGCAGCCGCCGACAAGGGCTGCCTACGAAACGTTCCCCGAATTGTGGAGACGACCGCGGCCGAATGAAACGCGTGCGCTGGCGTTCGGCTGCTCCTTGACCGGAGGGATGATCTGGTATTCGCAGATCCCGGTGCACGGCAGCTATGTGTCCGACCTGCTGCCCGGATATGTGATGGTCGGTGTCGGTGTCGGGTTCGCGTTCTCGTTCGTACCGGTCTCCATCGCTGCGCTCGCAGGCGTGGTCGAACGGGAGGCCGGCCCTGCGTCCGGCCTGATCAACACGTCGCAGCAGATCGGCGGTGCGGTGGGCGTCGCCGTCGCCTCGACGGTGTTCACGACGCACTTCAATTCGCTCATCGCGGACCACAAGGCAGTGCCGGTTGCACTGACCGGTGGTTACGCGTGGGCGTTCTGGGCGCTGGCTGTGTTCGCCGCCCTCGCCTTCATCGCGGCCTTGACCCTCATCAAGCCCGCGGAAATGGCAGAGGCCCCCGGGCTTGTCTAAACCTTCGCGCCCAGTGCCTCCGGCACCGTGTCGTGCACGGTGAAGAGCTGGTCCAGACCGGAGATCTGTAGTGCACGCCGCGTCTCGAGGCCGGGCGCTGCGAGCAGGAGCCCGTCGCGATTGTCGAGCTTCGTCCGCGTCTCGATCAGTACGCCGAGTGCGGTCGAGTCGATGAACTCGACCTCGCCGAGATCGACGACGATCCGCTCCGGAGCTTGGGCGCCGGCGCACGCGTCGGCGAGCGCAGAGCGCACCTGAGCCGCGTTGTAAAGGTCGAGCTCACCGCCCAGACGAACCACGCAGGCGGTCCCCACCGTGTCCACGCCAAGCACAGGGTGCTTGCGCAGGCCGTCTCCAGCGTTGTTTCCCCGGTCGGTCAACGGCTCTCCTGGATCTGGCTTTACGAGCGCCCGCAGCTGGGTCTGGGCGGGTGCGTCGCTACGTGATTGAAGCACCTTCGGCCCTCCCTAGGCAAACGGGGCCGGTTGACCAGCGGGGCCGGGCCAGTGAGGCTTGTGGGATGGAAGTGGCCGTCGTAGCCCGCCGCGCGCGGACCGAGAACTTCCCGGTTGCCTCGGTGCTGTTCCCGCGTCGCCTCCGACCGCACCTGCGCGCCCTCTACGGCTTCGCCCGGCTCGTGGACATGCTCGGGGACGAGGTCGAGGGCGATCGCCTCGCCGCGCTCGACGAGCTGGAGCGGGAGCTCGGCGCCTGCTATTCCGGGGAGCCCTCGTGGCCGGTCCTGCAGGCGCTCGCGCCGACCATCCACGAGTTCTCGCTTCCGCGGGAGCCGTTCCTGCGGCTGATCGAGGCGAACCGGATGGATCAGCGCATCACCGAGTACGAGACCTGGGACGACCTGAAGGAGTACTGCCGCCATTCGGCCGACTCTGTCGGCCGTCTGGTGCTGGGCCTGCTGCGTCTGGACGGCGAGCGCGAGCTCGTCGCCGCGAGCGACGACGTCTGCACCGGGTTGCAGCTCGTCAACTTCCTGCAGGACGTGCCGCGCGACCTCGAGCTCGGTCGCATCTACCTCCCGCTCGGGGACCGCCGCAGGTTCGGCGTGACCACGCTTGACCGCCCGAGCCCCGAGCTCCTCGACTTGCTCCGGTACGAGGCGGCGCGGGCTCGAGGTCTGCTCGCCGGAGGACGCGCGCTGCAAGACGGGATCGGCGGCCGGATGGGACGGGCGGTCGGGCTGTTCGCGCGCGGCGGGTTGGCGGCGCTGGATGCTCTCGAGTCCGCACAGTGGGACGTGTTCACACAGAGGCCGCGTCCGTCACGCACTCGGCTGGTACTGGCAGCGTTCGCACGGTGACTACCGCGCAGGCATACGCGGAGGTTCAGCGATTGACGCGGCGGCGGGCGCGCAACTTCGCGTACGGGATCATGGTGCTGCCGCGGGGGAAGCGGCGAGCCATCGCCGCGATCTACGCGTTTGCGCGCCGCGTCGACGACGTTGCGGACGGCGACCTGCCGTCGGACCAGAAGCGGGAACAGCTCGAGCAGATACGCGCCGGTCTGAACTCGCCGGGCAGCGACGCGATGTCGGTCGCACTCGCCGACGCGCGCAGCCGTTTCCCGATCCCTGACCCTGCGTTGCACGCACTCGTCGACGGGGGGCTGCAGGACCTCGACCAGACGCGGTACGCGCACTTCGAAGAGCTACGCGGCTACTGCACGAGAGTCGCGGGCGCGGTTGGGGTCGCGTGCATCGCCGTCTACGGCTCCGACGACGTCGAGCGGGCAGAGACGCTCGGGATTGCGTTGCAGTTGATCAACATCATTCGCGACGTGCGCGAAGACTGGGAGCTCGGCCGCGTCTACCTGCCGCAGGACGAGCTCGCTTCCTTCGGCGTGTCGGAGGACGACATTGCGGCGGGTCGCGCCACGGATGGGTGGCGAGCGCTGATGACCTTCCAGGCGGAGCGCGCCCGCGTGCACTTGCAGGATGGCCTCGGGCTGCTGCGCTTGGTCGACGGCCGCAGTGCTCTCTGCGTCTCGACGTTCGCCGGTCTCTACCGTGCGACGCTCGACCGGATCGAGGCGCGAGGCTTCGACGTCTTCGACGGCCCGCCGCACCTGTCGGCGCTGACGAAGCTGCGGATCGTCGGCGAAGGGCTGCGCCGGTGAAGGCGGTGGTCGTGGGCGGCGGTCTCGCGGGCTGCGCGGCAGCGCTCGAGCTACTGGACGCGGGGCACGACGTCACCCTGCTGGAAGCGAGGCCGACGCTCGGCGGTGCCGTGCAGACACTTCCTGAGCGCGACGGCGATCCGCCGCCGCCGCCCGACAACGGGCAGCACATCGCCCTCGGCTGCTTCACCGAGTACCTCGCGTTCCTCGAGCGGATCGGCGAGTCGGGCTCCGTCCGCCGCATGCGCCTGAGCCTTCCCGTCGTAGACGAGCGCCGCCGCTGGGCCCAGATCTCTCCCGGTTCGACCCTGCTTGCGCGCTACGCGCACCTACCGCTGCGTGAGCGTCCCCTCGTTTGGCAGCTGCTCGCGCTGCGCGGGCTCGATCCTGCTGCGCACGACGACGAGACGTTCGCAGACTTCCTGTTGCGCAAGGGTCAATCGGAGCGCGCGATCGAGCGGTTCTGGGACGTCTTCATCCGGCCTGCCCTGAACCTGCCCTCGGCTGAGGCAAGTGCCGCGATGGGGATCTTCACGGTGCAGACGGCGCTGCTGGCGGGCCGGCGCGCGGGCGGGCTCGTGCTGCCGGCGAAGCCGCTCGGCCGGATGCACGGCGATGCGGCGCGCCGGACGCTCGAGAACGGCGGTGCGGCCGTTGAGACGGGCGTGCGGGTCGACGACCTCGACGATCTCGACGCCGATGTGATCGTGGTGGCGACGCCACCCGCCGAATCGGCGCGCCTGCTCGGCGAAGCGGAGCCCGATCTCGACCCGTCGCCGATCGTCAGCGTCCATCTTTTGTTCGACCGTCCGCTCCTGCGCACACCGCTGGCAGCGCTGCTCGGCTCGGATGCGCACTGGGTCTTCGACCGCGGTGCGCTAACCGGGCAGCCGCCCGCGCAGGGCCAGTACCTGACGGTAGTGTCGAGTGGGGTGCCCGAACTGATGGAGATCCGCGGCCGCGAGCTCGTCGATCACGTCGCCTCCCAGTTGACCGAGCGTCTCGGTCACGCCGAGGTCGTTTGGTCGCGAGTCAGCCGCGAGCCGCACGCAACGGTCGCCCTCCGTCCGGGAACCGCCTCGCGCCGGCCGGGCCCGCTCACCTCGCGTGCCAATGTCACTCGCGCGGGCGCGTGGACCGCGACCGGCTGGCCGTCGACGATGGAGAGCGCGGTTCGTTCCGGACGCGCGGCTGCGCGGCTGTTGTCCGATGTGACAACTAAGGTTGCTGCGTGACTGTCGTCCAGGAGTTGACCGGGTTGGACACCGCCGTCGAGCTCGGCGCAGAGCGATTGCTCTCGCTTCAGCATCCCGACGGCTGGTGGAAGGGTGAGCTCGAGTCGAACGCGACGATGATCGCGGAGCACCTGTTCCTGCTCCACTTCCTCGGCCTGCGCGACGCGGAGACGGATCGGCTGCTTGCGAATGAGCTGCTCGCGCGCCGCCGCGCCGACGGGACGTGGTCGATCTGGTTCGATGGCCCTGCGGATCTGTCGGTCACGGTGGAGGCGTACACGGCGTTGAAGCTCGCTGGCGTCGATGCCGGGGAAGCTTCGCGGCAATACATCCGGCGTAGCGGCGGTGTCGCGCGCGCGCGCATCTTCACTCGTGCGTTCCTCGCGTTGATCGGGCAGTGGCCCTGGCGGCGGCTGGCGCACGTGCCGGTGGAGTTGATCCTCCTACCGGCCAACGGCCCGCTGTCCGTCTACGACTTCGCCTGCTGGGCCCGGCAGACGATGGTGTCGCTGTCGGTGGTCGAGGCGCTTCAGCCTGTCCGGCCGAGCGCCATCGACCTGAGCGAGATCGGCGGGCGGAAGACCGCACCGTCAGGAACGCCACGCCTCTCGCAACGCCGCAGGCGCGCGGTCAGGGTCGCCGAGCACTGGGTGCGCGAGCGGCAGGAGGCCGACGGCTCCTGGGGCGGGATCCAGCCGCCGTGGGTGTGGTCGCTGGTCATGCTGGCCGCCCTCGGCCACGGTTTCGAGGACGAGACGTTCGTGCGGGGCCTCGCCGGCTGGGACAGGTTCCTCGTCCGCGACGGCGACCGCCTGCGGCCCGAGGCCTGTCAGTCGCCGATCTGGGACACGGCGCTCTCGGTGCTCGCGCTGCGCTCTGCGGGGGTCCCGGCCGACGATCCCCGGCTCCAGGCCGCGGGCTCGTGGCTGCTCGGCGAAGAGGTGAGGGTCCGCGGCGACTGGGCGATCCGCCGGCCCGAGCTCCCACCGGGAGGCTGGTCTTTCGAGTTCGACAACGACCTCTACCCGGATGTCGACGACACGGCCGTGGTCGCGTCGGCACTCCGCGAGCTCGATCTGGGCAACGACGCCGTCCGGCGCGGCCTCGACTGGACGGTCGGGATGCAGTCGCGGAGCGGGGGCTGGGGGGCCTTCGACGCCGACAATGAGGCGTTGTGGCTCTACAAGCTCCCGATCTGCGACTTCGGCAAGGTCACGGACGAGCCGACCGCAGACGTGACCGCCCACGCCCTCGAGGCGCTCGGCCACGAGTCCGGCTACGACTCGGCAATTGCGTCCGGCCTCGACTGGCTCCTCGCCGAGCAGGAGCCGGACGGCTCCTGGTTCGGCCGCTGGGGCGTGAACCACGTTTACGGGACCGGTGCTGCGGTGCCGGCTTTGGAGGCCTGCGGCGTCCCTCCGGAGCATCCGGCCGTCAAGCGCGCGCTCGCATGGCTCGACTCGGTCCAGCAACCAAGCGGAGCCTTCGGTGAGGACATCCTCTCCTACCGCGATCCCGCCCGGCGCGGCCGTGGCGCCCCGACTCCCTCACAGACCGCGTGGGCGCTGCTGGCGTACGTGGCCGGCGGAGCCGAGAGAGGTTTGTCCACGCAGCGGGCAGCCAAGTATCTTTGCCAGAGCCAGCGTTCTAACGGTGATTGGGACGAGCAACACTACACGGGTACTGGCTTTCCCCTCGATTTCATGATCGGCTACCACCTGTACCGGCTTACCTTCCCGCTCCTCGCGCTCGGGCGCCTCAGAGAAAGGCTCAACGGATGAAGTTCCCGCTTCGCTCGACCGTCCAGATTGGCCGGTACGTGGTCGCCCAACAGCGCAAAGGGGAGCGCTACCCGCTCGTCCTCATGCTCGAGCCGACTCTCGCGTGCAACATCGCCTGCATCGGCTGCGGGAAGATCCGCGAGTACGAGTCGAACAAGGCGCGGCTCACCGTCGAGGAGTGCATCGACGCGGGTGCGCAGTGCCCGGCTCCGGTCGTGTCTATCTGCGGGGGCGAGCCCCTTGTCTACAAGGGGATCGAGGACGTCGTCGCCGGCATGCTCGAGCTCGGGAAGAACATCGACCTCTGCACGAACGCGCTGCGGCTCGAGCAGTACCTCGACGTCTTCGAGCCGAACCATCGCCTGACGTTTGTCGTCCATCTCGACGGCATGCGCGAGATCCACGACTACATCTGTGACTACCCGGGTCTGTGGGACGTCGCCGTCGACGCGATCAAAAAGGCGCGCGAGGCCGGCTTCCGCGTCAGCACGAACACGACGATCTTCAAGGAGACGTCGATCGAGGACGTCATCGAGATGATGGGCTACCTCACCGACGATGTCGGCATCGACGGCATGCTGATCGCCCCGGGCTACCAGTACTCCCAGATCGATCCGGCGCTGACAATGACGCGAGCCGAGCACGAGGAGAAGTTCAAGGTCATCCGCACCGTCGCCCGCGAGCGTGGCTATCGCTGGCTCGCGACACCCATCTACCAGGAGTTCCTCACCGGCGAGCGGAAGCTCAAGTGCGCGCCGTGGGGATCGATCACGCGTAACCCGTACGGCTGGAAAGGGCCGTGCTACCTGCTCACCGACGGGATCTTCCCGACCTACGACGCGCTCCTCGAAGGCATGGAGTGGGAGGACTACGGGCCGGGGAACGATCCTCGCTGCGAGCACTGTGCGATCCATTCCGGTTTCGAGCCCTCGGCCGCGTACGAGGCCGCCAGCTCGCTCAAGGAGGGCGCAAGGAGCATGGCTTGGACGCTGACGGGCTGACGTTCGCCTGCGCCATGACCGTCGAGGAGCGCATCGCGCGGCGGCTTGGACAGACTGCGGTGGTGGGGCTCGGGGCGTCGAAGGGGGTGCCCGAGGGACGGCTGGTGTCGTTCGGGATCGCGGGAGCGCTTTCGGGCGAACTGCCGGTCGGCACCGTCATCGACGCGACGCGCGTCGTGGACGAGTCCGGGACAGTCCTCTGGGAGGGCGGTCCGCTCGGAGCTTCCCCGGCACGGACCGGGACGATCCTCGGCGCCAGCCGGATCGTCGACGATCCCGCGGAGCGTGCACGGTTGCACGCGCAGACCGGGGCGGACGCGGTGGACATGGAGTCTGGCGCGCTCGCGCGGAGCGGCCGCCTCGTCGGCTGCCTGCGCGCGATCAGCGACACGCCGACGCACCGGCTCGGCGGGGTTGCCGAGGGCGCGACAGCGGACGGTGAGGTCGACTATCTCGGCTTCCTGCGTGGTTTCGCGCGGCAGCCGTTGGTGACGCTGCGCGCAGCGGCCGGTGCCCGGCGCGCGCTCAAGGGCCTCGAGGCGATCGCGTGAGCAAACGGGTGCTGCTTGCGGCTCCGCGTTCCTTTTGCGCGGGTGTCGACCGCGCGATCGAGATCGTCGAGCGTCTGCTCGCCGAGCATGGCCCACCGATCTACGTCCGGCACCAGATCGTGCACAACGACCATGTCGTGCGCCGTCTCGAGCGGCTCGGGGCCGTGTTCGTCGACGACGAGGCCGAGATTCCCGCTGGTGAGATCTGCGTGCTCTCCGCGCACGGCGTCGCGCCCGCGGTGCGCGAAAACTGCGAGAAGCGCGGTCTGCGTGTCGTGGACGCGGTCTGTCCGCTCGTCTCGAAGGTCCATGCGGAGGCGCGCCGCTACGCGGACACGGGCCATCTCGTCGCGCTCGTTGGGCACGCCGATCACGTCGAGGTGATCGGCACGCAGGGTGAGCGCCCGGACTCGACCGTGGTCGTCGAGTCGCCGGAAGAAGCTGCCCGGCTCGAGTCGGACGGGAGGCCCGTCGCCGTGATCAGCCAGACGACGCTGTCGCTCGACGACGTGCGCGCAACGGTGGACGCACTCGAACAGCGCTTCGGTACGCTCACGCGTCCGGGCGCGGATGACATCTGTTACGCCACTCAGAACCGCCAGGACGCCGTCAAGCGGCTCGCCGAAGAGGCGACTCTGATCCTCGTGATCGGCTCGCAGACGAGCTCGAATGCGCAGCGGCTCGTCGAGGTCGCTCGCATCGCGGGCGCCGAAGCGGAGCTGATCGACGGCGAGAGCGAGCTTGGAGACGACGTGGTCTCACGGCACGAGGTCATCGGGCTCACGGCCGGCGCGTCCACTCCCGGCGAGCTTGTCGATGCGACCATCGAGCGGCTCGCAGCGTTGGGATACGGTGAGGTTGTCGAGGTGACGGTTGCTCGCGAGGACGTGCACTTCCGTCTGCCGCGAGAGGTTGCGTCCGCGTGACGTCCGTCGAGATCCCCGTCTCGATCGCGGCTGCGCTGCCGAACCTGACCGTGCTCGACATCACGAACGAGGTCCGGCGCGAGGTCGCCTCGACCGGAGGCAGCGGCATCGCCTTCGTCTCGCCGAACGGGGACCCGTCGCTGATCCGGGTGCAGGAACGCGAAAGCGGCTTCTTCACCGATCTCGAGTGCTTGCTCGAGCGACTTATCCCCCTCGAGGCCGAGGAGCGCACGAGGCTCGTCTCGATGCTGCTCGGCCCTCGGACCGAGCAGATCCCCTTCAGCGACGGCTCCCTCTGCCTCGGGCAGTACCAGCGGATCTTCCTCGTCGCCTTCGAGGATCGCTGCAGCAACGAGTGGATGTTGACCGTAGTCGCGTAACCGGGGGTTCCTGGCCGAGTTGCGCAGGGTGCGGTGAGAGGCGCACACTGTCGGTGAGATGGACCGTGCACGGCGGCACCAACATGGTCTCGCGCGGCTCGCGCTCCTCCTGCTAGCGCTCGTAGCGGAGCTCACCGGCCGCAGCCTGGCGCAACGACTCGACTTCGGCCGCCATGTCGAGACGTCGTATTCCGGCGCCCAGTACTACCCGATCCTGCTGGCGGTCTTGAAGGTCGCCGTCGCCTTGATGTTGGCGCGCGTCGCGTGGCGTTTCGTCAAAGCCCGCACGGTCGCGCGCGGCGCACGCCGGCTGCTCGCCGCGCACGGTTCGCCCGTCGCGCGCCACGCGCCACGCTTCCGGATCGAGCTGTCTGCGCGTCTCTGGCTCGGGTCGTTTGTCGTCACGTCGCTCATCTACCTGGTGCAGGTCGACGCGGAGGGCATCTCTGCAGGCCGCTGGCCGCTGTTGGCGCCGTGGCTGCACACTGCCGCGCTGCCGGTCTTCGCAGTTCTCTCGGTCGTCGTCGCGCTTGTCTATCGCGCGGTCGAAAATTGGCTCTCCGATTACGAGAGCTATGCGAGCGACACGGCAGCGCGTGCGTCACGTCTCCTGGGCGCGAGCCTTCCCGCCCCGAGCCCGACCGTCGGCGAGCTCGTCACTCCGCGCAGCCTCTTCGGGCTTGCGTTCGAAGTCAGGCCTCCTCCCGCGCCTGCCTAGCCCTGCGGCGCTTTCGGCGTTCGCAGGTCCTTGTGCACTGACCTCGACTCTGGGAGGAGGGTGTCGTGAACGCAGAACTCATCACCGAACTCGAACGACCGTTACAACGAGCCACCACGCGGGCGCGGATCATGTCCGCAGTCGGGCCGGCGACCGCGTTCGCCGGCGTCGTCTGGGCTCTTGTCCAGCCAGACCGGATCACGCTGCTGCATCCGCAGGGACAGGGCTTCTGGTGGCTTTTGGTGGAGCCCCCGCTGCTCGTGATCGCCGTGGGGCTCTTCTTCCAGTTCTTCGTCGTGCCGGGTCTCCTGGAAGACCTGGAACAGGAGGAACATGCAGCCGCCCAGTGAGCACGTTCACTGGCTGTTCGCGACGGGATTCCTCCTGCTCGGCCTCTGCCTGCTCGGCGAGGCGATGGTCGGAACGGAGGTGTGGCGGCGGCGGGCGTGGCGGGCGTACCTGTGGCCCGGGATCGCGTTTGCACTCGGCGTCCTGTTGTGGCCGGTGATGACCTTCTACACGAACTCGGCGATCCACATGCTCGCGCATGGGGCGTGGGCACAGGTGTTGATGCTCGGCGGCGCAACGGAGCTCGCGCTCGTTCGCGGCAAGCTGCAAAGTAGGTGGTGGCGCCTGGGGATGACTGCTGCCTTCGTTGTCTCCGGCGGCGCTTTCCTCGTCCACGAGCAAAACGCGTGGCTCTTCCAGCGTTCCGCGTTCCTGCATCACCTGCTCGGGTGGACGCTCCTCGTCAGTGCGATCCTCCCGCTGGCTCGTTGCCTGCGCCCGCGTTCGCAGGCCGTGGCAACCGGATTTGCGCTGACGTTCGTGGTCATCTCCGTGATGCTGTACTGCGATCGCGATGTCGCTCCGATCTTCGGGCACATCTCGGAGCTTGCAGGGACGCCGCGCCGATGAAGCGGCTCCTCTTGACCGCCGCGGCTTTGGCGCTCGCCTTTCCGGCGCAGGCGTTCGCGCACGCGACGCTCGAGCAGACGACGCCGGGATTTCGCGAGCGGCTCCCAGCGTCGCCTCAGAAAGTCGTGCTTCGGTTCGACCAGTACGTGCAGAGCCTGCCCGGCTCCGTGCACCTCTATTCGTCCAGCGGCAGCGTCGGCGTGCAACGACTCGTGATCAAGGGTCGCTACCTGACGGCGTGGCTACTACGCCTGCCAAAGGGCGCGTACACCGTGCGCTGGCACGCGATGTCCGGGGATGGGCACGTCGTGTCGGGCGTGTTCACTTTCGGCGTTCGTGCGCTCGCACCGCCCCCGACGGAGGCGTTTGGAGCATCGGGGCCGACGAGGAGCGAGCACATCGTGCGCTGGCTGTACTTCCTCGCGTTGGCGCTGCTCGTCGGCGGGCTGGGGTTCAGGCTCCTGGTACTGCATGACCGTCTGCCCGCTCGCGCGGAGCAGCGGTTCTATGCCGTGACGGGGATCGGCGCGCTGCTGACGCTCAACGTCGGGATCGCAGCGTTCATCCTCCGAGCGGAGGACGCGTTGCAGCTTCCCTTCGGCCGGCTGCTCTACGGCGATCTCTCGCCCATCGCGCGGTCGAGGTTCGGGACGGCGTTCATCGCGATGACGCTCGGCTTCGCGCTCGTGACCGCTCTCCTGTTCCTTGCGTGGCTGACGGACCGCGCAGTCCTGCTATGGCCGGCGTTCCTGGTCGGCCTCGCGTCTGCATCGGGACTCTCGCTTTCGGGCCACTCCGCCGCCGACGCCGGCTCGTCGTGGAAGTCGGCGCTCGCCGATTGGGCACATCTCTCGGCGGCCTGTCTCTGGATCGGGGGCCTGGTCATGCTCGTGGTCGTCGTTTGGCCGCTGATGCCAGATGCGCGACGGGCGGCGTTCCTCGGGTTCTCGCGCCTCGCGACCGTGTGCGTCGGCGTCCTGTTGCTCGCGGGCATCTACCTCAGCATCCTGCGGCTGCCGCACCTGGACGACCTCTGGACGACGGGCTACGGCCAGGTGCTGCTCGTCAAGATCGGGCTCGTCTCGCTCGCCTTTGCGTGGGGTGGCTTGCACAAGCTCGTCGCCGTGCCGGCGGTTGCGCGCGGCGGCGAAAGCGCCATACCGCGGCTGCGCGGCAGTCTCCTCGGCGAGAGCATGGTCGGCATGGCGGTGCTGCTGGCAGCCGCAGTGCTCGTGGATGCGAAGCCGCCGGTTCAGGCTGCGCCCACGCCGCCTGCGGCGAGTAGCGTTCCTAGGTAGATGCTCTGGTCCATCTCCGGCGGCGCGGGCTTTCTCGGCCTGCACCTTGCTCGACGGCTGCTCGCCGACGGGCATGAGGTACGAACTCTCGACGTCGTCCCGCTGGGCGACGCCGAGCTCGAGCGCTCCGTCGACGAACTGCGTGGCGACGCCCGCGATCGCGACAGCGTCGCCAAGCTCGTTCAAGGAGCCGACGTGGTAGTGCACGCCGCCGCGGCCCTGCCGATCCAGGCCTCTCGCGCGTCGATTCGCTCCGTGAACGTCGGCGGAACCGAGAACGTCCTGCGCGCAGCGGACGACGCCGGCGTCCGCCGCGTCGTCTTCATCTCGTCGACCGCGGTCTACGGCGTGCCGGAGAAGCATCCGATCGAGGAGGACGACCCGCTCGTCGGCGTCGGCTCGTACGGCGAGTCCAAGATCGATGCGGAGGGACTGTGCCGCGTGGCGGCGGTCGAGACGACGATCGTCCGCCCCAAGACCTTCATCGGCGCCGAACGCCTGGGCGTGTTCGAGATCCTCTTCGACTGGATCCGAGAGGGACGCCGGATCTACACGCTCGGCAAGGGTCACAACCGCTACCAGCTCCTCGCAGTCGAAGATCTCGTCGACGCCATCGTGCGAGCCGCAAAGGAGCCGGCGGCTGCCCGGGAGACGTTCAACATCGGCGCCACGGAGTTCGGCACGGTGCGGTCCGACCTGCAGGCACTGATCGACCACGCGGGTTCGTCATCGCGGCTGCAGCCCGTCCCCGTGAAGCCGGCGGAGATCGCGCTCCGCGGGCTGGAGCTGTTGCGCGTCTCGCCGCTCGCCGAGTGGCACTACAAGACCGCGCACAAGGATTCGTTCGTCGAAGTTTCGAAGGCGCAGCAGCTCCTGGGCTGGCACCCGCGACTGTCGAACCGCGACGCGCTGATCGAGACGTACGACTGGTACCTCGCGAACCGTGGGCGGGTCGGCGGAGCGGGAGTCACGCACCGGGTTCCCTGGAACCAGCAAGCACTCGGCCTCCTCAAGCGGCTTTCGTGATCTTCCTCTCGGAAGCGGAGGTGCGCGAGCTGCTCGACCTCGACCAGCTCGTCGATGCGCTCACCGACGCGCACAGAGACCTCAGCGCGGGCGAGGCATCGATGCCGCCGCGGATCGCGGCGATGGTGCAAGAGCGGCAGGGACTGCTCGGGGTGATGCCGGCGTACCTTCCCTCCGCCGGGCTTGCCTGCAAGCTCGTGACACTCTTCCCGCAGAACACCGACCGGCACACGCACCAGGCAGTGATCGTGGTCTTCGATCCGGAGAACGGCACGCCGCTGGCGTTGATGGACGGGACGTACATCACGGCCACGCGCACAGCCGCGGGCTCGGCGCTAGCGACGAGACTCCTCGCCCGCGAGGACGCCGAGGTGCTCGCGCTCCTCGGCACCGGAGTTCAGGCGCACTCACACGCCCGCGCGCTGCCACGAGTGCGGAAGTTCACCGAGATTCGCGTCGCCGGCCGCGATCGGGCGAGAGCCGAGGCCTTCGCGCAGGAGATCGGCCCGCATGCACGCGCAGTGAGCTCGTACGAAGAAGCGATCCGAAATGCCGACGTGGTCGCAGCGACCACCCATTCGACCGACTCGATCGTGCGTCGAGAGTGGCTGTCGCCCGGCGTTCACGTCAACTCGGTCGGACTCAATCCTGCGGGACGCGAGGTGGACGAGCAGACCGTTGCTGACGCACTGCTCGTCGTCGAATCGCGTGACTCCGCGTTGGCACCACCTCCGGCGGGAGCGCCAGAGCTTGCCGGCGTCAGCCCGGCGGACGTCCATGCGGAGCTAGGGGAGCTCGTCGCGGGTACCAAGCCGGGACGCAGCTCCCAGGACGAGATCACCCTGTATAAGTCAATCGGTGTCGCCGTCCAGGATGTCGCCGCAGCGGCTCTCGTGCTCGCGGCCGCGAAGGGACGGTCGATGGGGCTGGCGATCGACCTGGAGGAACTGACATGAGCAGCAACAACGACCTCAAACCGGGGCTCGAGGGCGTCGTCGCCGTCGAGACCGAGATCATGGAGCCCGACCGCGAGGGCGGGTCGCTCCGTTACCGGGGTGTTGATGTCGAGCCGCTCGTCGGCCAGGTTCCCTACGAGAACGTCTGGGGCCTCCTCGTCGACAACGACCTGAACTCGAAGATGCCGGATCCGGAGCCGTACGAGCCGGCGCGCCTCACGGGCAATGCGCCGGCCGACCTCCAGGCTGAGACGGCGCGGCTCGCCGGCGAGTGGAAGCTCGGGAAGCTGAACGAGATCTCCGACGAGCAGGCGCGCGAAGACCTCGGCCGGCTGTCGGCGCAGATGATGTCCATCGTTGCGCGCTCCGCGCGTCTCGCCGACGGTAAGACCGACATCGTCCCAGACGATGTCGTTTCGCGTGGCAAGACTGCCGCCGAGAAGTTTCTGCTCAGGTGGCGAGGCGAGGCGGACCCTCGTCATGTCAAGGCGATCGACACGTACTGGATCTGCACAGCGGAGCACGGCTTGAACGCGTCGACATTCACCGCCCGTGTCGTTGCGTCGACCGGTGCCGACTGCGGCGCCGCCCTCTCTTCAGCCGTCGGTGCACTTTCCGGCCCGTTGCACGGAGGCGCCCCGGCCTACGTGAAGCCGATGCTCGATGAGGTCAAGAGCACGGGCGATGCGGCGAAGTGGGTCGAGGACGCGCTCGCGCAAAAGAAACGCATCATGGGCTTCGGTCATCGCGTCTACCGTGCGGAGGACCCTCGCTCACGCATCCTCAAGCGGACGGCGCAGGAGCTTGGCTCGCCGTACGTCGAGGTGGCAGAGCAACTCGAGAGCGCGGCGCTCGCAGCGCTCCAGAAGCGTTCCCCGGACCGTGTCCTCGCCACGAACGTCGAGTACTACTCGGCCGTCGTCCTCGACATCGCCGAGATCCCGCCGCCGCTCGCGCCGGCGATGTTCGCCTGCTCGCGCGTCGCCGGCTGGTCAGCGCACATTCTCGAGCAGAAGAAAACGGGCCGCCTCTTCCGTCCTTCCGCGCGCTACATCGGCCCGGCAGAGCGCACCCTGAGCTAGGTCACACTCTCGTCACAGTGTCTGACCCCAAGCCGTGTCCTCGTTGGCCTACGGGAAACCGGCTTGAACTGGGGATCGGCGCGTGTTCCGTCACATCGGGTCGCACTTCGACGGCACGGTGTCTGACACCGAGACTGGCCGTACAAGTCGCCCCGCTTCCGGACTAGGCTGCGCGGCATGGAGCTGACCGAGTACCGCGACCGGTTCCCGATCCTCCGCGACACCACGTACCTCATCAACCACTCGCTCGGCGCGATGCCCACCGCCGCCGAGGAACGCCTGCTCGAGTTCGCCCGGATGTGGAGGGAGCGCGGGATCCGCGCCTGGGGCGAGGGTTGGTGGGAGATGCCGATGACGGTCGGCGACCAGGTCGGCCGCATCATCGGGGCGCCGCCCGGGTCGACCGTCATGCATCAGAACGTCGCGGTCGCCGAGGCGATCATCGTGTCCTGCTTCCGTCCGGTCGATCCGCGCCGCAGCCGCGTCGTCTACGAAGAGGGCAACTTCCCGAGCGTCCGCTACCTGTACCAGGCGCAGCCCGAGCTCGATGTCGTGGTCGTCGACGACGACCAGGCGATCGTCGACGCGATCGACGAACGAACGCTGTTCGTCCCGATCACGCACGTCCTCTTCAAGACCGCGGAGATCCAGGACGTCACTGCGATCGTCCGCCGCGCACACGAGGTCGGCGCGCGCGTCGTTCTCGACGCGTACCAATCGGCCGGAATCGTTCCGCTCGACGTCGCCGCGCTGAACGTCGACTTCGCGGTCGGCGGCAGCGTCAAGTGGCTCTGCGGCGGGCCCGGTAACGGCTGGCTCTACGTCCGCCCGGATCTCGCCGACGTGCTGGAGCCCACCTTCGTCGGCTGGCAAGCGCATGCACGTCCATTCAGCTTCGAGCCCGAGCTCGACTATGCGGACGGCGTGGCGCGCTTCCTCACCGGCACGCCCAACGTCCCCGCCCTCTACGCCGCGACCGCAGGCTACGACCTGATCGAAGAGATCGGCGTCGACCGCATCCGCGAGAACTCGGTCCGCCAGACGCAGCTCCTCATCGACCTGCTCGACAAGGCCGGCTTCGACGTCGGCAGCCCTCGCGACCCGGCCCGTCGCGGCGGCACCGTCACGGTGCGCACGCCGCAGTTCGAAGCCGTGCACAAGGAACTCGGCGAGCGTCAGATCCTCTGCGACTTCCGGCCGGACGCCGGGCTACGGCTCGGGCCGCACTACTACAACACCGACGACGAGCTTCGGTTCACGGTCAACCAGATCGTCGAGATCCTGGAGACCGGGGCCTACGAGCGCCATCTGGGGGTAGCGGCACGTTTCTAGTCCCTCGTTCAAGCTTCCAAGTTTCAATGCCGAAAATACAGCTGTGAGGAGCCTCGCCGTCGCTTTCTGCGCATTCCTGCTCGTGCCTGCGTCCGCGTCGGCCTCTGAGATCATCGACCGGAACGCGCATGCCGTCAGGCTCGGCGTCGATGCGAACGGTCAGGCGCTGATCACGTACTACAAGGTTGGCGGACGCGTCATGCATGTCCGCGCCTGGGGAGCGGTCAACGCGCGCCAGCCGACGAAGAGCCGGCCGCAAGTCGGGTTCCGGAAGGATTACTCGGGCCGGTCCTGGACCTCCTTCAGGAACCAGTGTCGTGCCTACGACGGGCCGAAGCTTGCCTTCCAGGTAGCAGCCTGCGCCGCGCCCGACGGTTCCTACTGGGCGCTCCAATCCTGGCGTAGGACGCTTCCGAACTTCGACGGCCGCTCGCATAGCGGGCTGGGCACACGGGAGCTCCATCTCTCCCACTGGTCGAGCGCGATAGCGACGCTGGACGTCTGGACCGACTGGGTCTACGGCGGCCGCTACCACCACCTGTTCGGGCGGCTCACCTACGACGGCAAGCCCGTGTACGGCTTCTCGGCGACGCGCGTCGGCTCGCCGCTCGACGCCTACGGCCGTAACGTCTACGTCGACACGTTGGATTCGCGCTACGGGAAGGGCTGGCGGCGCGAAAACGCCTTTCTGGCTCATCAGCCGACCGGAGTTTTCTGCTACGGCTTCTACAAGTTCACGTCGCGCGGCCCGGGCAACGGTGCGAAGTACCGCCTGACCGCGATCGGCCCCGGCGTGACGCCCGACGTGAGCACGACGGTCTCCGGCCTAAACGACTTCAACCCGAACAGCTCCGCAGACGTCGCGTACGAACACGAACAGAACGCCTTGCAGGACTCCGTCGCCGGAGCCGACAAGAAGTGCCACGTTCACTGATCGAGCAGCTCCAGTAGGCGTAGGGCGTACGCCGGCGCCGTCGGCTCGTCCTCGTGCCGGAAGTACGCATAGAGCGGCACGTCGACAGCTCGTAGACGGTCGGCCCACTCCCGTAACGCCTCGTCGTCATACGGCGGATCGCGAAAGCGCACGTACCGGAACGGCGCCTCGTGATCGAGATCGTTGATCCGCACGGCCCCTACCTGTGCAAGCCGCGGCTCGATCCCGTCCCATGATGGATGCGCGAGATCGAACGCGAGGAGGAGCTCTGGATCGAGCGAGCCGAGGATCAATTCGATCATCCCCTCGTCGCGGGCGCTGATCAGCTGGACACGGATCGGACCGAGCCGGTCTCCGAGCGCACGCACCCGCGGCCCGAACTCCGCGAGCATGCGCGGCCGGTTGCCGGCGAGCTTGGGCGCGAAGCGGAAACCCCGCGGCGTCTGCTCGGCCCAGCGCGCGAACTGCTCCTCGCCGGGAAGCCGGTACCCCGTGGTGTTCAGCTCGACCGTGGCGAAGCGCTCCGCGTAGAAGCGGAGGAACTCCTTCGCATCGGTGCCGGCCGGGTAGAACCCCGGCTTCCAGGAGGGATAGGACCAGCCCGAGGTGCCGACATGCACCGCGGCTAAACTCGATTCACCGGTGGCCACGACAGACAGAGTGATAGCCGAAGACGCCATCCGTGTCCTCGACCACGGCTTCGTCCGGCTCGACGACGCGATGGCGACCGATCTCTCGGTCGTGAATGCGGCGCGCGTCAGCTTTGCGCGGCGGAAGGACGAGATGGACGAGTCGGACGCTGGCCTGATCCGTTTCCTCATGCGCGATAAGCATGGGACACCTTTTGAGCACAACTCGTTCCGGTTCCACATCCGGGCGCCGATCTTCGTCGCGCGCGAGTGGTTCCGCCACCGGGTCGGCTCTTTCAACGAGTTTTCGATGCGCTACGCGAAGGCGACCGACGATTTCTACGTGCCCGAGCTCGAAGACGTGCGCAGCCAGGTCGGCAAGCCGGGCGCCTACTCGTTCGAGCCTGTAGACGCGGAGCTCGCCGAGCGGACGCGAGAGGAGTTCCGCGAGGTCTACGACCACGCCTTCGAGACGTACGAGCGACTCGTGGAGGCCGGTGTCGCCCGCGAGCTGGCTCGTTCGGTCATGCCGGTCGGCGCGTACACGGAGTTCTTCTGGACGGTGAACGCGCGTGCCCTGATGAACTTCGTCTCACTCCGTGCCGCCGAGACGGCCCAGCGCGAGATTCGCCGCTACGCAGACGCCGTGGAGCAGTTCTTCGCGGCGAAGATGCCGGTCACGCACGCCGCGTTCGTAGCGGCGGACCGCGTCGCGCCCTAGACCGCGGTCGGTCTCAGGACGATTTCGGTCGGGTCGTGGTTCCCCGGCAGTTGGCGTGTGATCACCCAGCCGTCCTTGTCGAAGTGATTGAGGTCGTAGGCCGCGCTGAAGTGAACGATGATCTCGCGGCCCTTCACGTTGAAGGTGCCGCAGAGCACGACCGGCTTCCCGCCCTTCGTCAGGTAGAGGTCGTAGTAGCCGCCCTCGGGCAGCTGTTGCAGACCGCGTGCGTGGAGGAGCATCGGCCAGTTGCCGCTTGCGTCCGCCTTGCCGAGCTCGAGACTCGCCCGCGCGTCCCTGTCGAACTTCGTCCCCGCGAGCTTCACGACGCGCACGGTTGAGCTCGTGCTCGAGCTCGGGCTCGTGGACTGCCCGAGCACGAAGCCGATCACGATCGCCGTTGCGAGCGCAGCCGCGATCAAAAGGGGACGGCGCCGCTTCGGCCTGAGCAGCGGCATCTGGGATTCCTCGAGCCAAGTCGCCGAGTCCAGTTCGGGCGAGAGCTCCGGGGGAGGCCCGGCCTCAATGAGAAGTTGGTGCGCACGCAGCAGGCGCGCGCGCTCCTCGTCCGGCATGTCTCTGCCGACCAGATCGTCGAAGTCCGGCGCCCGCGTCATTGCAACTCCCCTTCGAGTAGGTCGGCGAGGCGGCTGAGCCCGGCGCGCGTACGCGTCTTGACCGTGCCGAGCGGGATGCCGAGGAAGTCGGCGATCTCGCTCTGAGAAAGCTCGCCGTAGTAGGCGAGCTCGATCACGTCGCGCTCTTTCGCAGAAAGCCCTTCGAGCGCGCGGTGCACCCGCCAGGAGACGTAGGAGGCCTCGGCGCGTTCGGCCGGAGTTGGCTCCGACGACGGGGTCTCGGGCACCTCGGCCGGTGGCTCGCTGCGATTCCGGCTCCTGTCGACGATTGCGTTGTGCGCGACCGCGTAAAGCCAGGGTGCCCCGGCGCCGCGCTCCGGCCGGTACGTGCGCGCGGAACGCCAAACCGCGGCGAACGTCTCCTGCACGGCGTCCTCGGCGCGCATCCGGTCGCCGAGGCGCCTGAGGGCAAGGCCGAAGACCGGCCGGGCGTAGCGCCGATACAGGAGCTCGAAGGCGTTTGCGTCGCGCCGCGCGACACGGCTGATCAGGTCGGCGTCGGTCAGCCCGCGGTCTTCCCGCGGGTCCTCGCCGGTCGTTTCCCGGCGGCCGCCATGGGGCATGGCAGCAGGTAAGGCAACACTGATGCCCATCTCCTCGGGGTCTCTACGGGATTCCACGTCTGCTGGATTGCAGCAGACGGAGGGGCCCTTCCACAACCACGACCCATACCGAACGCTTAAAAACCCCTTACGGGAAACGTACGTCTCAAGGGAATAAGCCAGAAAACACCAGGGGGTTCCACGATGCGCAGGTTCATTCCGATCGCCGTGGCAGGGATGGCGCTGGTGCTGGCCGCACCGGCGTCGACGGCGACGACCACGGTTCAGATCAAGAGCACGGGATTTGTACCGGCCACCGTGACGATCAACCAGGACGACACCGTCACCTGGACGAACACGGATACGAAGGATCACCAGGTCGTCGCGAACGGCGGCTCGTTCGCGTCGCCGATCCTGAAGCCCGGCAAGACGTATAGCCACGTGTTTCGGGGCGGCGGAACGTTCCGCTACCACGACGGCCTCCATCCGACCCTGAAGGGAACCGTCACCGTCCGCGGTGCGCCGCCCGCAGTGACGCTGGCCGTCTCGGCGCCCGTCGTGAAGTTCGGGACGCAGGTAACGCTCAGCGGCGTGGTGTCCAATAAGCGGACCGGCGAGACGGTCACGTTGACGGCGCTCCCGTTCGGTCAGACCACCAAGCAGGTGGTCGCAACGCTGCAGACGACGAGCGGCGGCGCGTTCTCCTTCAGCGTCACGCCGCAGCTCAACACGACCTACCAGGCCCAGTGGAAAGGCACCGAGAGCTCGGTCGGCGTGCAGGTCCAGCCGGTGATCAAGCTGCCGTTCGTTTCACGGTCGGGCTATTTCCACTTCTATGTCACCGCCGGCCAGTCGTTCGCGGGCCGCTTCGTCTATCTGCAGCGCTTCACGCTGGCACGGACGTGGATCAACGTCCGCCGGCTGCAGCTAGGGCAGCAGTCCGGCCGGATCATGGGGATGAAGTTCGTCCGCTCCGTGATCCCGCGCGGGCGCTGGTCGATCCGGATCTACATGCCGGCGACCGAGATGCCGCCCGGCTACATCGATTCGTGGAGCGGAACGCAGCCGGTCGTCAAGCGTTAGGCAGAGCGCAAGTCATCGAGGTGAATTGCGTCTTCTATAAGACGCAACTCACTTCAGGGGGTTTTGGAAGCTATGAAACGACTTCTCTTGCTGGGACTCGTTCTCGGCGCGGCAGTCGCCTCGTCCGCACCGGCCGCGACGACGACGCTGGCAATCACGGGCAACGGCTACGTGCCCAAGACGTTGACGATCACGACCGGTGACTCGGTCGTGTTCACAAACCAGGACACGGTCGCTCATCAGCTCGTGCTCAAACCAACCACTGGATTTACGTGCACCGCGAATCTCGTGATCCAGCCGGGTCAGAGCTCGACCTGTACGTTCCGCACCGTCGGGAAATACGGTGTGAGCGACCCGAACAGGAACGGCGCCGCCTTCAAGGGAACCATCAACGTGACGGCCGGGCCACCCGGTAGCACCCTTTCGCTCACCGCGGCCCCGAAGGTCGTGCTCTACGGTCGTAGCGCCACGCTGACCGGACAGCTGGCGTCGGGTCAGGCGAATCAAAAGGTCGACGTCTTCACACAGGAGTGCGGCGCAGCCGCGCTCACCAAGCTCACGACCGTCTCGACGACGACGGGCGGTGCTTACACGCTGACGGTGCAGCCACATCGGAACACGACTTACCAGGCCCGGTTCCGCTCCTCCTCGAGCTCGCAGGTGCTTGTGAAGGTTCGGCCGAAGGTAACACTGCGTAAGCTTGCGCCACGCAAGTTCCGAGTCACGGTGCTGGCCGCGGATTCGTACACGGGCAAGTTCGTCCTGTTCCAGCGATACAGCTCGCTGAAGCGACGCTGGATCACCGTCCGTTCCGTCGTCCTACGCGCCGGTCCGACTCTGGTGACGCCGATCAACCCGACCAGCGTCTCCACTGCGACCTTCCGCGCGAAGATCCGCGTGCGACTGCGCGTCCGGGCATACCTGACGCAGGCACAAGCCGGCAGCTGCCACGCCGCATCCGCGAGCACGACGATCCGCAGCTAAGCGCCTCCGAGAGCGCGGACTACTTGTCCGCGCTCTCGAACCTCTTCTGGACGGCATCCCAGTTGACGACGTTCCACCAGGTTTCGAGGTACTCGGGCCTGCGGTTCTGGTACTTCAGGTAATAGGCGTGCTCCCAGACGTCGATGCCGAGGAGCGGCACGTCCGAGATCGAGATCGGCGAGTCCTGATTCGCCGTCGAATAGACGGCGAGCCCGGTCCCGTCGTAGACGAGCCAGCTCCAACCCGAGCCGAAGCGCTTGACGCCGGTGTCGTTCAGGAGCTTCTTCAGCTCGTCGACGCTGTCGAAGGTGTCGTTGATCGCGTCGGCGAGTGAGCCACTCGGCTCTCCGCCGCCGTCCGGGCTCATGATCTCCCAGAAGAGACTGTGGTTCGCATGGCCCCCGACGTTGTTGCGGACGGCGGTCCGGATCTCCTCCGGCAGGATCTCCAGGTTCGCAAGCACCGCCTCGACGGGGCGGTCCTCCCACTCGGTGCCCGCGAGCGCCTTGTTGGCGTTATCGACATAGGCCTGGTGGTGCTTGTCGTGGTGGAGATGCATCGTCTGCTCGTCGATATGCGGCTCGAGCGCGCTGTAGTCGTACGGGAGAGGTGGGACCTCGTAGGGCATCGGTGGCTCCTTCTGTGGCTTCTCCACCGAGGATATGCTCCGCGCGCCGGTCTAGTCGAGGAGAGGGAGAGATGACGTCGCTCGCGTTCAAATTCGAGGAGATCACCGCCCGGGAGCTGAAGCCCGAGCTCTACGAGCTCGAAGGCATCTCGCGTGCCACGATCGAGGCCCACTACAAGCTCTACCAGGGGTACGTGAACAAGCGGAACGAGATCCTCGCGAAGCTCGACGCTGTCGATGCCTCCAGCGCGAACCAGGTCTACTCGGAGCTCCGCGCGCTGAAGGTCGACCTCACCTTCGCGATCGGCGGGATCAAGAACCACGAGATCTACTTCGAGCACCTTGGGGGTGGTGGCGGTGACCCGACCGGGCTGATCGGCGACCTGATCGAGCGCGACTTCGGCTCGCTGCAGAACTGGCGCGCCGACCTGAAGGCCACCGGGATGGCCGGCCGTGGCTGGGCCTGGACGGCGTACGACTGGGATGAGGGCCACCTCTTCAACTACGTAGGCGACGCGCAGAACACCTATCCGATCTGGAATGCCACGCCGCTGATCGCGCTCGACGTGTACGAGCACGCGTACTTCCTCGACTATCAGACAGACCGCGCCTCGTACATCGATGCGTTCTTCGACAACCTCGACTGGTCGACGGTCAACGACTGGGTGTCGAAGTACCAGATCCAGACGTAGAGATGGACCTCCGGCTTCGGCCGCTTCGCGACGACGAGTTGCCTGATTTCATCGAGCGGGGGAAGCGCGAGTACACGCGCACGCTCGTCAACGAGGCAGGTCTTCCTCCCGAGCGGGCGGCGGCCAAGACCGAAAGCGACTATGCGTCCCTGTTCCCAGCCGGCGCGAGGCAGCCAAATCAGCGCATCTCCGTGCTCGAGGATGCCGACTCGGGCGAGACCGTCGGGCAGCTCTTCTGGGCAGAACGGCAGCCTCCGGACGGCGGCGGGCCGCGGTGCTATCTCTACGACATAGAGATCGACGAGCGCTTTCGAGGCCGCGGGCTCGGCCGCCGGGCGATGCAGCTGTTGGAGGAAGAGGCCCGCACCGTCGGGCTGCCGGGAATCGACCTGAACGTCTGGGGCGGCAACGATGTCGCACGCTCTCTCTACCGTTCGCTGGACTTCATTGAGCGCGGCGTCTTCATGTCCAAGGAGCTCGCGTGACAACTGCTCTGCTCATCGTTGCCGGCTACGTACTCGGCTCGATGCCGTGGGGGTATTGGCTCCCGCGGCTCGTCAAGCGTGACGACATCCGGCGTCACGGCAGCGGCAACATCGGCGGGACGAACGTGTGGCGTGTCTACGGCTGGCGGTTGGGATTGCCCGTCGTGCTCCTGGACACGGCGAAGGGCTTCGTGCCGGCTCTCGTCGCGACGCTCATGGTGTCGCATCTCGCGGGCGTGCTCGCCGGCGCTGCGGCGATGCTCGGGCACTGGCGGCCGTTGTTCCTGCGCTGGCGACGTGGCGGCAAGGTGGTGGCGACCTGCGGCGGTGCGTTCCTCGGCGTTGCACCGGTCATCGGCGCAGTGGGCGCGGGCGTCTGGATCGCGGTCTTCCTCGTCTTCCGCTACGCGTCTCTGGCCTCGATCGTCGCAGCACTTGCGCTGCCGGTCGCGGCCGCCCTGCTGGGTGAGCCCTGGCCGGTGATTGCCTTCGCGGCCGGTGCGGCCGCCGCGGTCCTGGTGCTGCACCGCCAGAACATCGCCCGCTTGCGCGCGGGCACGGAAAACCGCTTCAAGTTCAGGCGACTAGGAACCCGCGAGCCACTCGCGTAGCTCGGTGTGCCGTGTGGCGGGCTCACCTTCGCGCAGCTCACCCCGCAGCTCGCCAACGGTTCCGTAGCGCTCCGCCAGCACGTCGTGGGCGTGGATCGTTTCGAAGTTGAGCTGGCGCGCGAGCACGAAGTCCTCGTCCTTCAGCTCCGGATAGCGCTCGAGCGTCGACTGCAGCGAGATCCGGACGGAGTCCTCGACGAAACGGGGCTGGAGATGAGCGTGCTCGACGACGAACAGCTCGTCCGGCCGCTTCAGCAGCTCGTAGATCGGTGAGCTCATCGAGCCTTCGACGATGCCCGCAAGTTGCTCGGCGTTGACCGGATGATCGCTGCCGACGTAGAGCGTGCCGCGGCCGCGCTGGTTGTGTGTCGCGAGCGGGACGAGCTCTAGGATCCGCTCGACGTCCATCGTCTCGAACCCGGCTTCGAGCAGCCGCTCCGACGCTTTGCCACGCACGAGCCCCTGCGCGCACGGGCACGCGTTGATCCCAGTTGCCTCGACGCCGACGACCCGTCGCACGCGCGACTCGGTCGCGGCCGCGATGCCCACGATCGAGATCATCTCCTGCGTCGCCAGGCCTGTCACGGGCGTCCGCCGCTTCAGCGGATACCGCGCGGCGATCCGCACCTCGGCGCGGCCGGCTTTCTGACGACCCACGATGTGTTGCGCGATGTGCTCGGCCAGTTCCTCGACGAGGAAGGCCTCGCCGATCACGACTTCGTCGATCGCCTCCCCGAATAGCTCCGGGAAGCGGGACATGTGCACGCCCTTCTGGCTCGGGTCGAGGTCGACGAAACAGTCGATCTCCGCGGAGATGAGCTTCTCGGCGCCGCCCCAGCTGAGGCGGATCGCCTTGGCCACGCCCTGGACGCCCGCTCGCGACAGGCCGAGCCTCACCTCGGGTATCGAGGCCTGGAGGTCGTCGAGGAGCTCGCGTGACTCCGTCATGCACGACAGGTTAGTGTCAGGCCGCCCAGTGGGGGATCCAAACGCCAGCTTCCCGCGGCTCGTCGCGCTTGCCGCTCACGACCTGCGCACGCCGCTGGCGACAATTCACGGCTTCGCGCAGACGCTCGTCCGGATGGGCGATCTCGGCGAGCCCAAGCAGCGCTACATGGAGATGATCGACAGCGCTGCGCTTCAGCTCGCCGAGCTCCTTGACGAGCTCGGCGTGGCCGCGCGGATCGAGGGCGGACGCTACGAGCCGGCGCTGCAACCGATCGACACGCTCGAGCTTGCGCGCGGCGCGGCCGAGCACCTGGGAGAAGAGCGCGTGGTCGTCACGGGGGAGGGCGCAGAGGTCGCGGTCGACGTCGACGCCGTTCAGCGCGGAATCTCTGCGCTGGCGCAGGCAGCGCTGCGTCACGGCGGGCTCGAGCAGGTCGAGCTACGCGTTGACGGCGCGACGCTCACGATCTCACCTGTCACTCCGTCTTCGGGACCAGTTCTCCTCGGGGAAGAGCTGCGAGATCTCGGCGCCGCCGTCGCGGTGATCGTCATCCGCGCACTTCGCGGCTCGGTGTCGGTGAACGGCGACACGCTGGCGGTCAAGCTCCCGGAGTGAACCGCGCAGTGCAGGTCAGTCTCCTGCGCTGGTTGCGCCGCCAGCTGCAACAGCCGACGCCCGCGCGCGAGCATCT
>JBBRZA010000024.1:0-36030 GCA_038237145.1 Gaiellales bacterium | reverse complement strand
TGCGACCTGCAGCCCGATCTCATGTCTGCCGGGCGTCGCTACCCGGAAGATCTCTGCCGCCTGCTTCATTCCCTCACGGTCCAGGCTGACGCCGGGAATCGCGGGATTGTGCGCGACGAAATCCTCCGCGATGTACTCGTCGAGGACGGTCCAGTCGCTCGTTTCGTTGGCATCGATCGCGTGGATGTAGCGCTGGATCAGTTCCTTGTTTCCATTGGATGACATGCGTATCGCCTCCTGACCGTCAGCGGTAAGCGCGCAACTCTATTGCCTCGCTCCTGAGTTGACTGCAACGTGCAGAAGTTATCCTCGGACGCGACGACCTACGAGGAGGCCAACCTATGAACGAACCGTTGGGCTGGGGACTGATCGGAACGGGCGGGATCGCCGAGACCTTCGCGGCCGATCTGTCGTTCACCGACTCGGGTCGGGTGGCCGCGGTCGGGTCGCGCCGGCTGGACTCCGCGAATCGATTCGCCGATCGGTTCGACATTCCCAACCGACACGCGAGCTACGAGGCGCTAGTCGCTGACCCAGACGTCGATGTTGTGTACGTGGCGACTCCGCATCCGATGCACCACGCGAACACGCTGCTCGCGCTGCACGCCGGCAAGCCCGCGCTCGTGGAGAAGGCATTCACGATGACTGCCGCCGAGGCCGAAGACCTGGTGTCCACCGCTCGCGCCCAGGGCTTGTTCCTGATGGAGGCGATGTGGACGCGATTCCTTCCCCATATCGCCGAGATCCGCCGCCTGCTCGCCGAGGGGGCCCTCGGAGACATCGTCACGGTCACCGCTGACCATGGGCAGTGGTTTGCACAAGACCCCGAATTTCGACTCTTTGCCCCGGAGCTCGGAGGCGGCGCGCTGCTGGATCTGGGCGTCTATCCGGTCTCGTTCGCGTCGATGGTGCTAGGAAAGCCAGACCGGATCGTGACCCTCATCGACCCGGCGTTCACCGGTGTCGATGGGCAAACGTCGATGTTGTTCCGATATGCGAGCGGTGCACAGGCACTCTTGACCTGCACGCTCTTTGCGAAGAGCCCGACCCGCGGGGCGATCATCGGCACCGACGCCCGCATCGAGATAGACGGCGACTTCTATGCGCCGACCTCGTTCACCCTCATCTCACGGTCGGGAGAGCGGACCGAATCCGCCGCCCCGCATGAGGGCGGCGGTCTCTGGAACGAGGCCGACGAAGTTGCCCGCTGCTTACGCGAGGGACTCCTCGAGAGCCCCCTGATGCCTTTGGACGAGAGCGTCTCGATCATGCAGACGATGGACACCGTGCTCGCCCAGGGTTCGCCCTGACGGCCACGAAAGTGTTCTGTCCCGGTTTGTCCTAGACATCGACGGGCGCAGCACCTTGTCCCGAACGGGGAGAAGGGATTCAATTCGCTTGTGATTCGGCCACTCCAAGTGGTCTCGGCTCTCGGTGCTGCGGCTCAAAACGAGAACGTTCGACGTGTCGAGCTCGCCTGGGGCGCTTCGATTGCAACCGAATGGGCGCACTTCGTGGCGCTCGGCGTATTCGCCTACCAGCAGGGCGGTACTTCGGCTGTCGGGATCGCCGGGCTGGTTCGATTGTTGCCCGCCGCCGCTGTAGCTCCGTTCGCAGCTTCGCTCGGCGACCGTTTTCGTCGGGAGCGCTTCCTCTTGGTGATGATGCTCGTCGGGGCGCTCGCCCTCGCCGCGTCGGCTGCGGCCGCTCTTGCGGAAAACAGAACGCTCGTGTTCGTCTTCGCGGCCTTCGTCGGCCTGTCCTCCACCCTCATCAGACCGGCATTGCAAGCGTTGCTGCCATCTCTCGTGCGCACACCCGACGAGTTGATCGCCTCGAATGGAGCCACATCGACGATCGAGAGCATCGGGACCCTGATTGGGCCGTTGCTCGCAGGCGTGCTGGTTTCACTGGCGGATGTCGGGCTCGCGTTCGTCTCTGGCGCAGCACTGCTCCTGATAGGTGCGGTGCTGATGGCACGCGTCAGGGTCGAGAGCTCCATCGAACTCACCAGCGCAGCCGACCACGAGAGCGTTCGACGACTGGTTACGGCCGGCTTTCGGACCGTCGCACGTACACCCAGAGCCCGACTTGTCGTCGCACTCATGGTCGCGCAGAGCTTCGTGCGGGGTTGCCTGAATGTCCTGATCGTCGTCGCAGCCTTTCGCGTACTCCACGGAGGGGCGGCCGACGTCGGTTACCTGACCGCTGCTATCGGCGTCGGAGGGCTGATCGGAGCGATCGGAGCGATGACTCTGGGCGGGCGGCGGCTCGCCGTTCCCTTCGGTCTTTCTCTCGTGTTCTGGGGTGTGCCGATCACGCTCATTGCGTCGCAGCCGTACTTCGCAGCGATGATGATCTTGCTCGCGATCGTAGGTGCCGCCAACAGCATCGAGGATGTCGCAGGGTTCACGCTCCTCCAGCGGATCATCCCCAATGAGATGTTGACGCGCGTATTCGGGCTGATCTGGGGGCTGGCGATGGGCGCCGTCGCGATCGGGTCGATCGCGGCGCCGGCGGTCGTCACCGCAATCGGACCGCGTTCGGCATTCCTTGTCGTCGGATCGATTCTCCCTCTCTTGATGCTCATCACCTACCGGCGTCTCATCGAGATAGACCGAGCCGTGGTGCCGAGTACCGAACTGGAGCTCGTCGATCGCGTGCCGATGTTCGCACCGCTCTCGCTCGCGACGAAGGAGCGCGTCGCGTCCAGCCTCATCCCGATTTCGGTGTCCGCCGGCGACCTCGTGATCCGCGCAGGCGAAGAGGGCGACCGCTTCTACATCGTGGGCGACGGTGAGCTCGACATCGACGCGGGCGGCCGGCATTCGACCGCGCGCGAAGCCGACTACTTCGGCGAGATTGCCTTGCTGCGCAACGTCCCGCGAACCGCCACCGTGAAGGCGATCGTCGACTCTCAGCTGTATGCCCTACAACGAAACGACTTCCTGGGAGCCGTCACGGGACACCGCGCCGCGCAGGCCGCAGGAGATGCGATCGCAGACGCACGACTCACGGGGTCTGCGCTTACGAAAGTCTGATGACAACCTTTCCTTGGGCGTGTCCGTCTCCGAGATACCTGAGCGCTTCGGGAACCTCGTTCAGCTTGTACTGCCTGTCGATGACCGGTTTGACTGTTCCGGCCTCGAGAAGCTCTTGCAGGACCACCAGATCCTCTTTGTTTATCTTCGCCAGAAACGGAGCCACCACACGGCGACTGTCGGCCACCGAACCGACACGTAGTTTGAGCGCCGGACTCAGGGGACCGATCCAACGATTCCCTTTCGGACCTCCGACCACTACGAGGGTCCCCTTGTCGTCCAGGATTCGGCTGCAATCCGACCACGACCGGCTCCCCGCAACATCGAGCATCAGGTCATAACGGTGACCACTCTGAGTGAAGTCCTCTTCGGTGTAGTCGATGACGTGGTCTGCGCCGATCGATCGGACGATGTCCACATTTCTCGTGCTGCAGACCCCGGTCACTTCCGCTCCGAACCACTTGGCAAGCTGCACGGCAAACGTGCCCACGCCCCCCGACGCGCCGTTGATCAGGACCTTTTGCCCAGGCTGGATCTGTCCCTTGTCGCGAAGACCCTGTAACGCGGAGATTGCCGCCACAGGCACGGCTGCCACCTGCTCGAACGTAACGTTGGCCGGTTTTTGCACCACTGCTCGTTCCTCGCGAACGCATACGTACTCGGCGAACGACCCATTTCTGGCGCCGAAAACCTCGTCACCCGGTTGAAACCGCTGGACGTTTCTGCCGACCTCTTCGACCGTCCCCGCGAAGTCGACGCCCAGTACTTCGCTCTTCGGCTTGCGCAGGCCGGCCTGCAGGCGCACGAGGTACGGCGTCCCCGTCATGGTGTGCCAGTCGACCGGGTTGACGGAAGCCGCGTGGATGCGTACGAGCACGCCGTCGTCCGTGACGACCGGCCTTTCGATGTCTCGGAGCTCGAGAACATCAGGTGAGCCGTACTTGTCGTACGCGAGCGCTTTCATCAATGGTCTCCTCCCCTGCGATACAGTGTAAGTTTACAGCGTAAGGTTAAACGTACACCGTAAGCTTGTCAACGATGATTGCGAACGCCGACTCGAACTCAGAGCCCCGCGCCCCACTCAGCAGGGAACGGGTGCTGCAGGCCGCGATCCGCCTCGCAGACCAGGGCGGGATCGAGTCGCTCACGATGCGCAAGCTCGCCCGCGCACTCGGTGTCGAGGCGATGTCCTTGTACAACCACGTCGCCAACAAGGATGACCTCGTGGACGGCATCGTCGATCTCGTCGTCAGCGAGATCGACCTGCCCTCCACCGCGGAAGACTGGGAGACGGCTATTCGGGAGTACGCGATCTCCGCCCACGAAGCGCTCCTGCGCCACCCCTGGGCGTGCAGCCTCGTGATGTCGCCCACCACCACCCGCACGATGCGTACGGGGCGACTGCGTTACATGGAATGGCTACTCGGACAACTGCGCGGAGCCGGCTTCTCGCCCGCGCTGACCTATCACGCATATCACGCGCTGGACGGCCACATCCTGGGATTCACGCTGTGGCAGCTCGGTCATTCGGCCGGCGCGAAGGAGATCGGTGGCGAGCAGGACTTCGCAGACTTCGCAGGCAAGTTCCTCCGGGAGCTGCGGGCCGGCGACCTCCCGTTTCTCGCCGAGCACGTCGAGCAGCACCTCAACGCGTTCGGCGAGGACGGCGCGCGTGAGAGTGAGAGCGAGTTCGAGTTCGGGCTCGGCCTGATCCTCGACGGCCTCAAGAGGGCTCGCGGACTCGGCTGACTCACCCGCCCGAGCGACGGCCACCGTCGGGTCTGGGCAAACCGAGTGCGTCGGCCGTCCATTCCAGTGCGTGACGAAGGTCCCCGACCATGTCTTCGCGAAGCGAGGAGCCCTCGCCCCACTCTGGCAGTGGGGCCGGCGCCTCGACGGCGAAGTGCCCACTGAGCAGCGCCGCGTAGTCGCCCTCCTGTGGCAACGCGACATCGGGTAGCCGTGCTCCTTCCACCCGTATGTTGAGGAGCGCGAACGCAACATCGATCCAGCGGTTGCCGCGGCCGGCGGTGTCCCAGTCCACAAGTAGCGCACGCGGGCCGACGAAGCACACGTTTCCGCTGTAGATGTCGTAGTGGACGAAGTCGTCGCCCGCCCATGAGACGCGCGACTCGGCCTGGACGAGACCCTCGACCACCTGGTCAAGCCACGCACCAGAGCAAAGGCCGAGCGCCAGAAACGGCTCGGGGTTCTCGGCAACCTTCCGCCAATTCGAACTCGCAACCGACCACGCTCGCAGGCCGCCCGGTACCGGTGTAGCGGCGAGGGCGTCGAGCGCTTCGAAGAGAGGACGAACGTCGTCTGGATACGGCGGCGGCCAGTGAGCCTCAGCAAGGTCCTCCACCGCGAGGGCGACGAGAGCACCGTCGTCGCGCGCACCCAAGGGCCGCGGCAGGAATGGACCCTCAACAGACGTGTAGACAGCCACCTCGCGTCTCAACGCGGTCGAATACGGCTCCACGTGAGCGGCCTTGACGAACGAGGTAGACCCGTCCGCAAAGCGAACGCGCCACTTCGCCTGTCGCGTATACCCACCCCCGATGACCGGCTCCCAACCGACCGCAGTCTTCCCAACCGCACTCTGGACCGCCGCCGCGACGGCGGGCGTTGGGCTATCGGTCGCCATGCGCGCGCCAGCGATCCCCGCGCGTCGCTGGCGATGCCCAACGCGGCTGCGGCGCGTTGTAGATCAAGGGCCGATCAAGTACCGCGAGAGGCGTTCCCGTCCGCGTCGCACAGGCTTCAGGACGTGCTGCCGAAGTCGACATCCTTGGTCTCGACCGTCCCGGCCGTCCGCCCCGGCGCAGTTTGGTAGGTCCAGTACAGGTTGGTGTGCGCGATTACCTGGTCCGGCGGCGGCGCCCCCCATGCCGTCTGGTCCTCCGTCGTGTGGGCGTCGCTGACAAGGGTCGCGTCGTACCCCCTGGCGAACGCTCCGTGGAGCGTCGAGCGGATGCACGCGTCGGTCTGTGCGCCGACGACGACGAGTCGCCCGACTTCGAGGCCCGACAGCACGGTCTCGAGGGTGGTGTCCTCGAAGGAGTCGCCGTAGTTCTTCTCGACGAGCGGCTCGGCGTCGCCCGGAGTCAGCTCGGGAACTATCCGCCACTCGTCGCTCCCCTTCTCGAGCTCATCGCTGGAGTGTTGGACCCACACAACGGGGACCTGTTCCCGCCGCGCCTTCTCGACAAGGCTGCCGACATTTGTGACGACCGCGTCGCGCTCGGGAGCCCCCTCGACGACGCCGTTCTGCACGTCGACGACGAGGAGTGCGGTGTTCGGCCGGTTCTCGAGTGTGGTCATGGTCTCCCCTTTCTCACGCTGGACTCCTGTGTTCGGGGCTAGGCCCAAGGGAGGCGGTCCCAGTACGAGGGCCGCTCCCGTCGTGACGGCTCGAACCGCGCGTACGCCTGCTGCGGGTCGGACGTCTCCTCGTCCGCGCCCGCGCACCGGCCATCAAGATCACACACGGCCCGTCGCCGGCGCCCACGAAGATGTGTTCTGTCCCGGCGGGACTGTGGAAGAAGTCCCACGGCCGGAGGAGCCGCTCCTCACCCTCGACGAGCAGCCTGCACTCTCCGGACGAACGAGGAACGCCTCCTGCTCCGACTCGGAGTGGTAGAGGCCGTTCGGCTCGCCCGGCTCCAGGACGTGGAGCCTGATGCCGAACTGCGGGAACTCGAACGCCTGGCTCTCGAAGGAGCACTCCGAGTCTGACGGCAGCTTTTCGCCGTTTTCCGACGTCAACCACTGGGCGTCCTGCACGTTCACGACGAACCAACCGTCGCCGGCGGGTGCGAGGCCTGAGCCGGAGTCATCGAGCGGCGCCTCGGTCACAGCGCGAGTATACGGATGCTTCGGGCCGGTGCCGGCCACCGAACGGGTGTGCCGAATTAGGTCGATTCGGTGCTGCAGAAAGTTGCCGCTTGCGGCGAAATCCCCCTAACGCGCACTGGACGCAACGCGTCGGTAAGCAATTATTAGTTCGATGGCTTTGCTCACACGGTGGAGACCCCAGTGGATGCCTGCGCCCGCGCAGAAAGAAACGGCCTTGCGGCTCGCTGACCGGTTCGTCGGTTCCCGTGCTCGGACTCTGAGTGATGGAACGACCGATCTGCGAACAATTCAAGACAGGGAAGTCCGGCGTTTTGTGGTTCTCCAAAACGGAACTGCAACGCTGATCGAGTCACGACCAACGAGTCGCGTATACAGGCGCATGGAAGTCGCTCGGCCGGTCGCCCAAGTGATGGCTCTTGCGGCGATCGTGTGGCTGATCGTCGCACAGGCCGTTCACTTTGACGAGAGGACGTTGGGCTGGGCGGCTGCCACTGTCTTCGTCTCTTTCGTGGGCCTCTTTGCCTCCGAGGTAGTCATGAATCGAGAGATCGACCCTCCCGACGAACAATGGCAGCGCGTCGGCGGCAGCGACTTCTAAGGCGGCGCATTCGAACCCTGCAATGTTTGGTTAGTTGAAGCGCCGCACGCGCCTTTCTAGTCGGCCGGCGGCCCGAAGTGCAGACGTATTCCCGGGTTAGCTGCGGAATACTTTCGAGATCGACGTCCAGTCCGTAGCGTTCGGCGACGAAGGCCAGCGCACCAGGGGCGGGCGGCCCCGCCTGGAGGAGGTCGACCAATTCCTCGAAATAGCGCTCGAAGCCTGGCGGCGAGATCAGCTCGAGAATGCGCGCGGCCTCGTCGCCGGCGTTCCAGAAGGTGTGCCATTGGCCCCGTGGTTTGAAGATAAGGTCGCCGGCCACTCCGTAGACCACCTCGTCGCCGAGTAGCGCCCCGACGCGTCCCTCGAGGACAAAGCTGTACTCGTCCTCGCGACTGTGCCGATGAAGTGGAGCGGCCAAGGCTCGCGGCGGCAGGGGATGCTCAACGAGCGAAAACCTTCCGTCCGCCTCGTCGCCGTCAACTATGAACCGCACGCCGATCGAGCCGAGCCTGCCCGTCTTCTCGTCTGCAGGCCCAAGTACCCGGGCCGACGTCGAGTCCGTCACGCCGCTCCTCTCAGTAGATCTCGCCTTAGATCCTGAGCCTAAGCGACTGTGCGAGGTCTTGCATTCGACGAGTTCGACGCGCCGATGACGGCGACGGAGTTTGCTGCGTGCGACGCTATTGACGTGGGACCCGATGCGAACCGAGCGACGCCGGTGCCGACCGTGGACGACGTCCGGCAGATCGCGGCGATCGCGAACTCGGTCATCCGAAACCTCGAGATCACCCACTGCTACTCGCGTCTCGCCGCGGCGTTCGCGGCACGAAGCGGTGAGGGCGCGAACTGGTGCACCTACGCGACCTGGGCCTCGCGACAGGCGGGGCGGACAATCCGTGGTGAGGATCTACTCGAGCATCTCGGGCGCAAGCTCGGGGACGGCCGCTGGCTGCTGCATCCAATTGCGACCCTGTGGCGTCGGCTGCTGCGCCGCGGCCTTTTCCAGCCCGAGACGCGGATCGGACGCCTGACGGCTGCACTGCACACGCCGTTCGACGCGTTCGAGTGTGCCAGCGACGCCGTCGCGCGCGGGAACCTGAAGGTGTTCGAGGAGATCGGGTTCGAGTTCGCGCGCTATCTCCACGACTGCCCGCCGGACGCGGCGGCCGACTCCCCTCCGTTCCAGCGTTTCCTCGACCGGCTGCGGCCCGGCGACCCGCCCGAGGGGCAGCGCTACTTGCGCCAGGCGTTCGCGCGGTACGAGCGACGGCGGCTTGAGCGCGATCCAAAGACGCGCGTGGAGCTTGCCGTCCTCGCGAACCTCGAAATCGGTCTCCACGAACAGACGCGCTTGCAGCCGGAGATTCGCAAGGCTCTGGACGCGGCGTACGCCACGCAGCAGGATCTGGGGCGGCGCGCGCTCGAGGCTCTCTTTCCGTCGGCAGCGCGTTGGTGGCCGGTTGTCCGGCGACCGGCCACCGCCGTCGTCGGCGCCGTGGCGGCAGGCGCGCAGCGGAGCGCGAGCAGGCTTGCGCGCGAGGTGATCACGGAGTCGTTCATGGTCCTGTCGGTGCCGGGGCGGGTGCTGGCGCTCGGGACGCACCTGACCGACGCGTACCCGGAGGCGCTCGACGAGCCCGCCGACGCGGAGCTCACCGAGCTGCTGGCGCGGTTCGAGCCGGCTGCGCCGGCGTCCGACGACTGCGGCGCGCGCGACTGGTCGGATCTCCATCAGCGGATGCACTACATCGTGCACATGTTCTGCGCCTTCCACCTGAGCGAGCAAGTCTCCCGCCTGCCCTTCACCCCTGAGCAGGTGGCGAGCTTCAGCCGGGGGATCGTGCCGGACGGTGAAGTGTGACGCGCGGCATCACGTGTGCGTTCGCAGGCCTTGAATTCGAGTCTCGACGCCGCGGCGGGCTTGCTCGTCGCGGCCGACAACGTTCCTCTGGGAAGAACGAACGCCGGGAAATCATCATGGCCCGCCGAGCGGGGCGGATTTTCCGGCTAGTGGAGGCGGCGGGAATCGAACCCGCGTCCGCGGACGCACCGGACAGAACGTCTACAAGCGTAGTCCGCGCTTTAGCTTCGACCGCCGGCCGGAGGCGGACGCCCTACCGACGGTCTAGCCATCCTTAAGTGTCGCGCTTTGGGCGATTGGCTCTCCCTCTGCGCCGAGCCCGTTAGTTGGCGCCGCTACCCGAACCACGGGCCGAATTCGGAGCGACGTCGCTACCTAACTAGGTTAGGCGGCGAGTGCGAGATTGTTCTTCGCACTTGCTTGTTTGCCGGTGGATTTACGAGGCCAACCGGCGACCTCGGCTTGCAGCTCTGCCGGAGAACCGACCACGTCGAAACCAGGTCGCCCCCGTATGTTTGTTCTTCCGGCGTGATTTTAGCTGCTATCGGCGGGACTTGATGGCCCGCTGCATATCGCGGTCGGCCTCGCGCTTCGCGATATCGCGGCGCTTGTCTCGACCCTCCTTGCCCCTGGCCAGCGCGAGCTCGACCTTGGCCCGTCCGTTCTTGAAGTAGAGCTTGGTCGGAACGAGCGTCAGGCCCTTCTGGGCGACCTTGCCCGCAAGAGAATCCACCTCTTTCCGGTGGAGGAGGAGCTTGCGGTCCCGATCCGGGTCGTGGTTGGCCAGATTGCCCTGGTCGTAGACGGAGATGTGCGCGCCGACCAGCCAGGCTTCCCCACCACGGACGTCGGCGTAGGCCTGCTGGAGAGAGGCGCGCCCGTCGCGGAGGGATTTCACCTCCGTGCCGGTCAGGATCAGACCCGCTTCCACCCGTTCCAGGAGGTGATAGTCGTACCAGGCCCGCCTATTGTCCACGACGAGCTTTTGTTCGGATTTGGCCACATTCCGAGTGTACGGACACGAAATGGACAGTCCTCCGAATCGGCCCTACAATCAGGGCCTGTCGGCTGGGGAGAGGACAGGTTCGGGTGAGGAGACTTGGGGTCAGATGGAGAACCGTGACTGCGGCAGCGGGTGTGCTCACGCTGCTCGCTGCTGGAGGAACACTGGCGCTCGCGGTGAGTGCTGGCGCAACGCCGCTGGGCGCGTTCGACGACACCACAGCCCCGGTCGTGACCGAGCCGGCGCCTGACCCAGCTCCGGCCCCGAAACCTACTCCGAAGCCCAAACCGGCTCCGAAACCGATCGTCCCCGCCCCCAAGCGCACCTACAGCGCGCCCACGAGAACCTATAGCGCGCCGACCTACACGGCACCCCGTCCAGTTCAGACGCCGACGAAGCCACGGGTCGTCTCAAAGGCTAAGCGGCAGCACAAGAAGGCGAACAAGCCGGCAGTCACGACCACGGTGCCGGCGGAGACGACACCGATGCCCTCGGTTCTCGTTCCCGTGCCGTTAGGCGCCAGACGCACTCCTTCGCAAGCGGGCGGGGAAGGCATGCTGACCGGTGTCCTCTTCATCGCTGGCGTGAGCTTCGCTGCTCTGCTCTTCCTGCTCGCCGCGATGGTGCCGGGGACGCCCGTGCGGTTCACTCCAGTGGGGCGGGCCGTCATCGACCACCAGCAGGATTTCGTGCTGGTCGGCGTGGCGGCCTTCCTTATCACCGTCTTCGTCTACATCCTCACTGGGCACGGGCTATGAGTCTGCGGCGCCTCCTCCTGCTCACGGTGATCATCGCCGTTACTGCGGCGTGGCTGGTGGCCCCAGGTGGCGGTGCACCACCGCCGCTTCGGTTCGACGCCTCGTCAACCGAAGCGACGAGCTCGAGCGGCGCGAGTGTGACCTACCACATCAAGGCTTACGATCCTGACTCAGGAGATCCGATCCCTGCTACGTGCAGCGGAGGTAGTGCTACAGGCGGCGGCTCGGGTGACTTCAACGTCACCTCCGTATTCCCCGTTGGAACCGGCACTGTCCATTGCGACGCGACCCTCGGCAACGGCGACCCCGTGAGCGACGACTTCAGCGTTACGGTCACGGACACAACTCCACCGGCACTTTCCCAACCATCCCCTGTGACGCAGCCGGCATCCACACTCGCGGGGATCGCAGTTAGCTGGCCGGCAGTCACCGGAACGGACATCGTCGATGGATCGGTCACGGCGAGTTGCAGCCCCACATCGGGAACTGTCTTCCTAGTCGGAACTACACCCGTAACCTGTACGGCAACCGACGTTCATGGGAACAGTGCCCAGGTGACGTTCAACGTGACAGTGAGCTTCACCGATACGCAAGCGCCGACCTTCACTCCCAATCCGCCGCCGGCCGTTGGTGCCACAACCTCGGGTACAGGCACCGTCGTGACCTACACGGTCGCCGCAACCGACGACAGCGGCACACCGCCGGCGGTCAATTGCACCCCGACCTCGGGCTCAACCTTCCCGGTCGGTCAAACGACCGTGAACTGCACGGCGTCCGACGGAACGAACACGGCGAACGCGGCCTTCACCGTCACCGTGACCTTCATCGACACGGCCGCCCCGACGTTTTCCGGTGTGCCGGCGAATCGCGTGGTCGAGGCGAACGGTCCTTCGGGGTCACTCGTCAGCTACCCAGCGCCGACAGCGACCGATGCCGTGGAAGGACCGAAGCCTGTCAGTTGCAGCCCCACGAGCGGCTCAACCTTCCCGCTAGGAGGCACCACAGTTACCTGCACGGCTTCCGACTCGCACGGCAATACGAGTAGTGCGTCGTTCGCGGTGACCGTCGTCGACACGACGAAGCCGAGCCTCATCGTCCCCCGAGACCGCGCGGTCTACGCCGACACAGCTCTGGGCATCGGAGCCCAGGGTTATGGCGTGCCCTCATTCCTCTCCGGCGCATCCGCAACGGACACGGTCGACCCAAACCCGAGAGTCAGTAACGACGCTCCCGAGTTCTTGACCGTGGGTGTCCACACGGTCACGTTCGCTGCATCGGACTTCAGTGGAAACGGCGTCGCGAAGACCGCGGTGATCGAGGTACTGCCAATGCCACCGGCGGGGACGCCTCCGCTCCCGATTCCCCCGCCTCGCGGCGCGCCGCCCGACGTCCGTGACCTGAAGGCCGAGGCCGGCGACCGCCAAGTCCGGTTGAGCTGGCAGACCCCAAGCGGGGTGGATCACGTCGTGATCAGCCGCTCACTCTCGTTGGGCGGCGACGCGCAGGTCGTGTACACGGGCTCGGGCGATGCCTTCCTGGATCGCGCTGTCGTGAACACGCTCGAATACCGCTACGTGGTCGTATCCCTCGATGAAGAGGGCCTGGCCTCTGCGGGGGTTGCGGCGTCCGCGCGGCCGAGGCCAACGCTACTCAAGGCCCCGAAGGACGGCGCCCGGCTGCGCAAGGCGCCTAAGCTGCGCTGGGCCGCAAACTCGGAGGCCGGCTACTACAACGTGCAGCTCTTCCGAGCCAACAAGAAGATCCTCAGCATCTGGCCGGTGAAGACTGCACTGATCCTCAAGAACAGGTGGAAATACCAGGGGCACACATACAAGCTGTCGCGCGGTGTCTACCGCTGGTACGTCTGGCCGGGGTTCGGAGCCCGCAAGGCGGTCGACTACGGCGAGATGCTCGGCTTCAGCACCTTCCAGATCATCCGCTGAACTAGCGAGTCGAGACCGCCATCCAGCGGAGCGTAGCCGCGAGGCTCACGATCGGCAGGAAGGCGAGCGGGGCAGCAACTGCCAGGGTCAGCATCAGTCGCTCCCCGCCGGGATGATCATCCCGAGGCCCGCGAGGACGAGGGCCGCGATGACGAGCAAGGTGATGAACAGTCGCTTCTTCATGTTCCTGAGTCTCGTCTACAAGACGCGCGAAGTCGTTACGGTTTTCCCTACCTCCTAGGGCGGCCTGCCTGTGAAAGCTCGACCTTGCCCTCGGCCTTCTCGATCTTCTCGACGAGGACCTTGATCGGGTCTCCCAGGCGGTAGGTGCCTCCCCCGCGCCGGCCGGCCATCGCCGTGCCCAGCTCGTTGAGCTCGAAGTAGTCGCCGGCCAGGCGTCTCGCGGGCAGGTAGCCCTCGAAGACGTCGCCGAACCGGATGAACAGGCCCGAGGCGATCATCCCGACGATCTCGCCTTCGAACGGGTCGTCCCAACCGCGTTCGTACAGCGTCGCCTCCAGGAGCCAGGCCAGGCAGAGGTCGTCGGCGAGATGCTCGACCTGGGCCGCCTCTCGCTCGCGCGCCGAGGTGTGTTCGGCGAGGCCATCGAGGTCGCCGGGCGGTGGGTCGTCGGAGAGGCCGAGCTCGCGCAGCAGGGCGCGGTGGACGACGAGATCGGGGTAGCGCCGGATCGGCGAGGTGAAGTGGCAGTAGGCGGGACTCGAGAGACCGGAGTGGCCGAGGTTCTCAGGGTGATAGCGGGCCTGCTTGAGCGAACGAAGGACGAGGGACGGGAAGGCTTCCCGGCCGCGGCCCGAGCGTCCGATGTAGTCCATGACTCGGACGCTCACCTCACCGGCGACCGCGGCGGCCGTCGCGGGCGAGAGCTGCTTCGGCGCGGGCGGCGTCGGCACACCCAGATCCGAGAGCTTCTTGAGCAGGAGCTCGATCGCCTGCGGGTCGGGCCGTTCGTGGACGCGGTAGAGCGCCGAACGCTTGCGTCCCGAGAGGAGCTCGGCCACGGCTTCGTTCGCGGCGATCATCAGTTCCTCGATGAGGCGGTGCGCAGTCGGCTCGGTTTCCTTCCACGCACGCGCCACGCCGCCCTTGCTGTCGAACTCGAAGTTGATCTCCGGCGTCTCGATGCGGAGCGCGCCGCGTGCGAACCGCCTGTCACGCATCTCCGCCGTCAGTTGGTCCGTGAGCTCGAGAGCGGCGACGACCTCCGGCTCGGCGTCCCGCCGCTCTGCTTCCGCATACGTGAGCCGCGCGCGGCTGCGGATGACCGAACGGTAGAACTTCGGCTCGCCGTTCGGCGGCATCTCAACGGTGAGACAGAGCCGGTCCTCGTTCGGCCGCAGGCTGCAACGGTTCTCGGACAGCTCCGGCGGCAGCATCGGGGCGACCCGCCCCGGGACGTACGTCGAGAACGCGCGCTCGGCGGCACCACGATCGAGCGGCACGCCCGTGGGCAGGTAGGCCGACACGTCCGCGATGTGGACCCACCAGCGGAAACCGTCCCCCTCCTTCTGCACGGAGATCGCATCGTCGAAGTCCTTCGCGGTCTCGGGGTCGATCGTGAAACAGAGCTGCTCTCGCAGATCGACGCGGTTGGACAGATCGGGCTCGGGTGCCTCGTAGGGCTCGAACTCCGCGCGCACGCCCGAGTGCACGAGCAGGCCCTCGAGCACGACCTGGATGTCCTTCGCCTTGCCAAGCTTGCGCTCGACACGAGCGCGGCCACGGCCCGTGCAGACGACGACGAGGTCACCGGGCCGGATGTCGCCGCTGCCTTTCCGGTCGATCGTGACCGGAACGTTCGGGACGAAGTACGGCTCGCCGACGAACAGCTTGCCGCGCTTGTCGATCTCGACGACTAGGAGGTCGGTCAGACTTTGAGGAAGCGGCGGATGGTGAAGCCGGACCCGGCTGCACCGAGCAGCAGTCCGGTTCCGAGCAGGATCAGCGCGTTCAGCGAGAAGGCGATCGCGTTCACGTCGTCACCGGCTTTGAGCGGCCCGCTATGGAGCAGCGAAGGCAGCGCGATTTCCTTACCGATGACGAGGAGCAGCACAGCTCCCACTGCGCCGGCGATCCCGCACAGGAGCCCTTCGAGCATAAACGGGCCGCGCACGAACCAGTTCGTCGCACCGACGAGCTTCATCACCTCGATCTCACGACGGCGCGAGAAGATCGACAGGCGGATCGTGTTCGCGATCAGCAATGTCGATGCCAACAGCAGGAGTAAGACCGCGATGACGAAGAAGATCTCGATCACGTGGGCCAGCTTGAGCACGCGGCTCGTCGTCTGCTTGCCGTAATCCACCTTGTCGATCCCGACTGACGGGCTGGCCTGGAAGAGCTGCGCCACCTTCGCCACGTCATCTCCGCGCTTGGGAACGACCGTCAGCGCGTTCGGGAAGGGGTTCGTCGGGAGCGCAGCGACTTCCTCGGGATGCTTCTGCTTCATGAGTGCGAGCGCCTGTTCCTTCGAGACCGGAACGATCGTCTTCACCAGCGGGCTCGAAGAAGCGATGTTCGCGACCCTGTTCATCTGCGCGGCGTTCGCTTCCTTGGCGCAGGTGTCGTCCGTGCAGTAGTAGACGTGCACGACGAGCTCGCGCTTCACGTGATTGCTCCAGGAGACAACCCACGTGCCGAAGGCGATGAAGAGGCCGAGCAGGAACATGCCGATCAGCACGGTCACGGTTGCGGCGAGTGTCGTGGAAAGGTTCGCGCCCAGCGAGCGCAGGGACTCCGAGAAGAGAAGCTTGACGCGTTCTATGACTCGTAGCCCCCTCGGCGCTCGTCGCGCGCGAGCCGCCCGTCCTCCAGCGCGATCACGCGACGACGCATCTTGTCGACCATCTCGCGATCGTGCGTCACCATCAGGATCGTCGTGCCGGCACGGTTGATGCGATACAGGAGCTGCATGATCCCGACCGAGGTGTCGGGGTCGAGATTCCCGGTCGGCTCGTCGCAGACGAGCAGCGGCGGGTGGTTGACGAAGGCGCGCGCGATCGAGACGCGCTGCTGCTCGCCACCGGAGAGCTCATCCGGGAGGGAGTTCATCTTGTGCGAGAGACCGACCATGTTCATGACCTCGGGCACCTTGCGCCGGATGTTGTTGGCGCTCTCGCCTTGCACCTTCAGCGCGTAAGCGACGTTCTCGGCTGCGCTGCGCGTCGGAAGCAGTTTGAAGTCCTGGAACACGCAGCCGACGTTGCGACGCAGTTGCGGCACGTTCGAACGGCGTAGCCGGGTCAGGTCACGGCCGCCGACGAAGATTCGCCCCCTGGTCGGCTCGAGCTCCTTGAGCAGGAGCCGTATGATCGTCGACTTCCCGGAACCGGAGGCGCCGACGACGAAGACGAACTCACCCTTGTCGATCACGAAAGAGACCTCGCTGAGCGCCCTCACGTCAGGGTCGTAGACCTTCGTGACGGACTCGAAGACGATCATCGAGCCGGGGCCCGGAACCGGTACCTCGGTCGGCTGCGTCTCCGGGAGCGCTGCCGCGGGATTCTCCTCTGTCTGAAGGGTTACGTCCGACACCGGGTTTTCTGAGGGGGCGCGGGTTCCTGGTGCGCACCGGCCGTGGAATTGCGGGCCAGTCTACCTGAGGGGTCAGACCACCTTGCCGGCTGCTCGGGCCAACAAATAGGCGTGGATGAAGGGGTCCAGGTTCCCGTCGAGGACGCCCTGAGCGTTTCCCACCTCGTAGTCGGTGCGGTGATCCTTGACCAGCTGGTACGGCTGGAGAACGTAGCTCCGGATCGGGTTACCCCCGAAGCCCATGCTGACGACGCCTCGCTCTCTGGCGAGCTCCTGCTCCCGTTCCTCCACGGCGAGCTCGGCCAGGCGTGACTTGAGGATGCGCATCGCGGTCTGTTTGTTCGCGGTCTGGGAGCGCTCGTTCTGGCATTGGACGACGACGCCTGTCGGCAGGTGCGTGATTCGGACCGCGGAGTCGGTCTTGTTCACGTGCTGGCCGCCCGCGCCCTGCGCGCGATAGGTGTCGATTCGCAGATCCCCCTCGTCGATCTCGAGGTCCTCGTCCTGCGCAAGCAGCGGCGCTGGAATCACCTGGGCAAACGACGTGTGACGCCTATGGGCCTGGTCGAATGGACTCAGGCGGACAAGGCGGTGCTTGCCGCGCTCCGCTCGCAAGATCCCGTACGCGTTCTCGCCTTCGACGGTGAACGTCGCCGATTTGAGGCCGGCTTCTTCGCCCGGGCTCGCCTCGATGACCTCCGTCTTGAAGCCGCGGTCATCGGCCCAGCGCTCGTACATGCGCAGCAGCATCTCGGTGAAGTCCTGCGCGTCAGTGCCGCCCACGTCGGACTGCAGCGTCACGACCGCGTCGCCGGCGTCGTACTCGCCGCTGAAGAGCGCCTGCTCCTGCAGACGCTCGAGCTCCTGCCTGAGCGGCGCGATCGACGAAGCGATCTCATCCTCCATCCCGCCGTCCATCGAGAACAGCTCTTGCGCGTCTTCGTAGTCGTGCGTGAGCTGCTCGTAGCTGTCGAGCTTGCGCGCGACGCGCGAGTGTTCCGTAGAGATCTTGGCCGCGCGGTCCTGGTCGTCCCAGAAGCCCGGCTCGCCCATCCGCTGCTCGAGTTCGGCGCGGCGGGCGGTCAGCGCATCCGGGTCAAAGGTAATCACGGACCCAGGCCAGCTGGATCCTGATCTCCTCGAGCTGTTGCTCGAGCGGCTGCGCGCTTTCGTCGCTCACGCGTCGATGTTAGCCAACGGTCACGGACATGTCGGGGACTGTCCCCACCATGTCCGCGCCGGCCGGTTGTGGAAGAAAAGTCACACTTTCGATGCGAACTCCATGTCTGGTCGGAACAGTTCCGCCACGTCCCTGCGGGGACATGGCTAGGGACAGCCCCCCGACGGTGCGAAGAAGACACTGGCAGAATGGCGGCGTGCGCGAGGGGTTCGCCATGACCAAGATCTATCCGGTCGAGGGCGACACCGTGATGGCTGAAGTCGTGTACGACGAAGAGCCGTGGGCGGAGCTCCGCCTCGAAAACCTCGATATCGAAGCTCGAGGCGACGAGCGCACTACGAATGCCCGCGTTCTGCTTCGACTCTACGGCCCCTCCACGCAGGAATTCTGGGAGTTCGAATTTGCTGAGGCCATAGAGCAGCTCGTCGAGGCCCGCGACTGGCTCCTGGAGCACGAGGGCGCCCGCGAGCCGGTCACTGGTCGGGACGAGCTCACGCGGGGCGGCGAGGCTTGGTCGAAGATGTCTCCGGAAACTCAGCGCGAGTGGTCGGAGATGTCGGAGCCGGCCGGCGACGACGAGGATGAGCGCCGCGGAGGACTGTTCCGCCGCAGACGACGGTAGGGCGCCAGTCTCAGCGCAGAACGGTTACGCGCCGTGGCACTTCTTGAACTTCTTGCCACTGCCGCACCAACAGGGGTCGTTGCGGCCGACGTTCTCCTTCTCGGACTTCACGATCGGACGCGGCGCGCCGGCGGTTGACGTCGAGCCGCCGCCCGACATCGCGAGCGTCGCAGTGGCGCCCCCTGCGCCGCCGCCCGCGGCGGCGATCGCCTCCGCGCCCGCCAGGGACTCGTGCGCGTACTGCAGCCCGCCGCCGTTGACGCCCGACTCCTGCTGCGCCCGCTGCAGGCCGTCGGCCTCCTCCGGCGCGAGCTGAGCGTGGAACAGCGTCAGCACGACCTCTTCCCGGATCTGCGCGCCGAGCTCCTCGAACATGATGTGACCTTCGTGGCGGTACTCCACGAGCGGGTCCTTCTGCGCCATCGCGCGGAGATGGACGCCCTCGCGCAGATAGTCCATCGAGTCGAGATGCTCGCGCCAGCGCTGGTCGACGACCTGAAGGATCACGAAGCGCTCCAACTCGCGCATCAGATCGGACGTCAGCTCCTCTTCCTTCGCCGTGTACGAGTCGCGCGCGTCCTCCTGGAACTCCTCCATGAGCGACTCCCGCGTGACCTCGCCCAGATCTTCGCGCAGCTCGTCGACCGTTACTTCCGTGTCATAGAGCACCGCCATCTGCTTCACGAGGCCCTCGAGATCCCACTCCTCCGCATAGTCCTCCTGGGTGAACTCCGCGACCGCGCGCGCGATCACCTCGTCGATCCACTCGCGCACCTGCTCCGACATGTCCTGGCCCTCGAGGACGGCGCGGCGCTGTTCGTAGATGACCATGCGCTGTGAGTTCATGACGTCGTCGTACTTGAGGACGTTCTTGCGCGCGACGAAGTTCTGCTCCTCGACCTTCTTCTGCGCGCCCTCGATCTGGTTGGAGAGGATCTTCGCCTCCATAGGCTGATCGTCGGGAATCTTGAAGCGCTCCATGATCCGCTTGATGCGGTCGCCAGCGAAGAGGCGAACGAGATCGTCCTCGCCGGACAGGTAAAAGCGCGATTCGCCGGGGTCGCCCTGGCGGCCGGAACGGCCGCGCAGCTGATTGTCAATCCGCCGCGCCTCGTGGCGCTCGGTGGCGAGGACGTACAGCCCGCCGGCCTCGACGACGCCCTCGCCCAGCTTGATGTCGACGCCACGGCCGGCCATGTTCGTCGCGATCGTGACCGCCCCCTGCTGCCCCGCGTCCTTGATGGTCTCGGCCTCACGCGCATGCTCCTTAGCGTTCAGGACCGTGTGCGGGATCCCCTGCCGCGTGAGCAGCTCGCTCAGGTACTCCGACGTCTCGACGGCGATCGTGCCGACAAGGACGGGCTGCCCCTTCTCGTGACGCTCCTTGATATCCCGCATCACCGCCTGGAACTTCCCCTCCACCGACCTGAAGATCAGGTCGTTCTTGTCCTGCCGGACCACATCCACGTTGGTCGGAATCTCGACGACGTGGAGGTTGTAGATCTCGACGAACTCCTTCTCCTCGGTCTTTGCGGTACCGGTCATGCCGGCCAGCTTCTCGTAGAGGCGGAAGTAGTTCTGGAGCGTGATCGTCGCGAGCGTGACGTTCTCCTCCTGGATCTTCACGCCCTCCTTGGCCTCGATTGCCTGATGCAGGCCCTCCGACCAGCGCCGGCCTTCCATGATGCGTCCGGTGAACTCGTCGACGATCTTCACCTCGCCGTCCTGGATGACGTAGTCGACGTCGCGCTTGTACAGCGACTCGGCCTTCAGTGCTTGATTCAGATGGTTGACGAGCTGCGAGTGCCGCGGGTCGTAGAGGTTCTCGAGCCGTAGCGCGCGCTCTGCAGCCGCGATCGAAGCCTGTCCCGGCGCGATCGTCTTGTGCTTCTCGTCGTACTCGTAGTCCGCATCGGGGTTGCCGCCCTTGAGGAGCGGATTGTGTGCCACTCCTTTCAGCGAGCGAGCGATGCGCGCGAAGTCGTTGTAGATCTGCGCCGCCGCTTCCGGCTCGCCGGAGATGATCAGCGGGGTGCGCGCCTCATCGATCAGGATCGAGTCGACCTCGTCCACGATCGCGTACGAGTGGCTGCGTTGCACGACGCCGTCGAGACTGACCGCCATGTTGTCGCGCAGATAGTCGAAGCCGAACTCAGAGTTCGTCCCGTACGTGATGTCGCACTCATAGGCGACCTTGCGCTCCGCGAACGGCATCATGTTCTCGATCGCGCCGACGGTCATGCCGACGCGCTCGAAGACGCCGCGGTTCCACTCCGCGTCACGATGGGCGAGGTAGTCGTTGGTCGTGACGAGGTGAACTCCTTGGCCTGCCAGCGCATTCAGGTAGAGCGCGAGGCTGGCGACGAATGTCTTACCTTCACCGGTCTTCATCTCCGACACGTCGCCCTCATGGAGCACGATGCCACCCATCAGCTGCACGTCGAACATGCGCTGGTCGGACTCCCGGAGACGTGCCTCCCGGACAGCGGCGAAGGCCTCGAACAGGAGCTCCTCGAGCGTCTCTCCGTTCTCGAGCCGCTGCTTGAATTCCACGGTCTTGTCCCGGAGCTGGTCGTCGGAAAGCTCGCTGAACTCGGGCTCGATCGACGTGATGTAGGCCGCCTGCTCGGCCAGCCTCTTCATGCGGCGGCCTTCGCCGATGCGGAGGACTTTCTCGAAGGAACCGAGTTGGGAGGACATAGAACCTAGGGTAGCTTGCCCTACCTAGAGCGGATCGACACGAACCTCCCAGAGGGTGCCGTCCAGACGGTCTGCACGTATCACCGCGTTGCCGTCGGCAAGCTGCTCTAGCTCCGGCATGGTTCCGAACGAACGGTTCCCGTCCACGACGAGGGTCTTCTCGTCGCCGTTCAGCACCAGCTCGATCGCGTCGCCGCCCGGCTCGGGCAACTCGATGACACGGAGCCGGTGGGCCGCGACCGCCCACGTGGTCTCGCCGCGCCGGACCGCTGTTGCGCGGTAAGGGCGCGCGATCTGCTGCTCGATCGCGTCGGCAAGCGCTGTGAGATCGCCGTCGCCTTCCTCAATCAGGAGCGAGCCGTCCTCGAGCCCGACGAAGCGCGCGGAGTCTCCGGCCGCATCCGGTGCCTCGGTTGTGGCGACCGCGTCGTATTGCCGTTCGCGCGGTATGCCGTGGATACCGGCCTCGGGAATGACTCCCGTGAACAACGGCACGGTCGATCTCTCCACGAGACCGCCCTCCTCAGCAAGTCGCTGGTGTAGCGGCTTGCGCCGGAAGAGTCCCACTACCCCGAGGGCTCGATTAAGCCGTAGCCGCCGTCTTTGCGGCGGTAGATGACGTTGATCTCTCCGGAGTCGTCGCTGCGAAAGACGAAGAAGTCGTGCCCAATGAGCTCGAGTTGCAGCACGGCCTCCTCCGGGCTCATCGGTTTCACCGAGAACTGCTTCACCTTGACGATCTGCTCGCCGGTTTCTTCTTCGTCAGGGATGCTCATCGGACCTCCCGGGCTGCCGTTGTCACGTGGATGCCAGTCTTTGCGCTGCTTGCCTCGGGCATGGTCTATCTGCCGGGTCAGCTTCTCAGTCAACTGGTCGATCGAGGCCTTCATGTCGGTCGACGCCTCCGTGACGCGCAGCGTCGGCCCCTTTGTTCGGACCGTCACTTCCGCCACCTGGTTGTCGGAGATCGAAGGATTCTTCTCGACACGGAGCTCGAGCTCGACCTCCGCTAGCTCGTGCAGCTGGCGGTCGAGCTTTTGCATCTTTTCCTCGGCGTACCGGCGGATCGTGTCGCTGACCTCGTGGTTCTTGCCCTTCACTTGAAGTCGCATACGCCTCCTCGTGAGCCGGAGGTCTCACCCTAGCGAATGCGAATCGTGCGGGCCAACGTCACAACCTCGACGTTGCGGGCGCCTCCCTTCCGGAGTGCGGACGCGGCGGCATTGGCCGTCGCACCGGTCGTGTAGACGTCGTCGACGAGCGCAACGCGAGCGGGAACGTGGCCATGCGCGAGGAAGGCGCCCGCGACGTTCCGGCGCCGCTCGTGTTGGGTCAACCCTCGCTGGCGCGGAGACCCTCTTGCTCTCGTCAGGAGTGGCCGCAGAGGGAGCTCCCATTCGGCGGCAAGCTCACTCGCCAACCGCTCGGCTGCGTGGTGTCCACGCTTCAGCCTGCGGTCGGGATCACCCGGGACGAAGACAACACACGCTGCGTCCGGTCGCGCCAGCGACTCACGAACTACTTCCGCGGCCCAGCGGGCGAGCCGGCGCAGGCCGCGCTCCTTCCAGGCGATTACGACTGGGCGTAGCCGGTCGTCGTAGGCCAACACGGCCCGAGCATGCGCGAAGGCAAGCCGCCGCCCGGCACATTCTCCACAGCGGGGCACGGGCCAGGCCGTCGGCGCTCCGCAACGCGCGCAAAGTGGCGGCTCGATGCGGCGCAATGCCGCAGTGCAGCCGTCGCAGACCTGCGCTCCCGGGAAAAAGCACACGAGGCAACGCTGAGGCAGGAGCAGATCGAGCACGTCACCACGCTAGGGCAGCCGGTGTGACGCGTCTGTGTCAGCTTGGTGAATATTCCGAGCGTTCCGACAGGCCGCGCTGGCGGCGCATCCTGTTGTCCGCCTCGAGCAGCTGGTTCGCGTCGCCGATGTCGAACCACTGGCCCTCGAAACGGTACGCATAGACGGGCTCGCGCTTGTGCAACCAGGCGACGTAGTTCCCGGGCTGGTCGGGGGAGTTTCCTTCTTCGAGATACTGCTCGATCAGCCGGACGTGATCGCGCTCGTAGAGATACGTCGCTGTGGCGCAGAGCGTCGTCGGCGGATTCTCTGGTTTTTCGACGAAGTTCGTGACGCGGTCGTTCTCGTCGACGTCGACGATGCCGTACTTCTTCGCCAACTCCCGATCCTTGACGTCCAGGACCGCGATGCAGCTGCCGTCGCGCTCGCGCCAGTAGCGTTCGTATTCCGCGAGGGAATAGTCGAACAGGTTGTCGCCGGCGACCACGAGCAGGTCCTCATCGAGGCCGACGAACCGAATGTCGCCGATTGCACCAAGGCGGTCCTCGTTCGACGTCGTCCCGTCGTTGTGGATCTGCACGTCCTTGCCCTCGGCCCAGCGCGCGAAGTCCTCCGCGAAACGCGCGTTCGTAACCAGGTGCACCTCGTCGGCGCTCGTCTCCTCGATCCCATCGAGGATCCAATCCACCATCGGGCGGCCCCCGACCGGCAGCAGCTGCTTTGGGATCGAGTCCGTGAGCGGACGCAACCGGGTCGCATAGCCCGCGGCGAGGATCAGCGCCTTCATACGAGCGCCGCGAGCGACTGCGCGTACGGGGCCCGGTGGACGCCGTGCTCGGTGACGATCGCCGCAATGAGATCCGCGGGCGTGACGTCGAACGCGGGATTGCGGGCCGGGAAACGCGTGGTGATCTCGGCCGCGGCGCGCTCCTCGATCGGAATCCCGGCGCCGCTAGGCGTCGCGAGGTCGACGGTCGACGTCGGTGCGACGACGTAGAGCGGAATGCCGTGGTGCGCAGCCAAGACCGCAAGCGAGTACGTGCCGATCTTGTTCGCGGTGTCCCCGTTCGCGGCGATCCGGTCCGCGCCCGTGACGACGCAATCGACCTCGCCCGCAGCCATGAGCGAGGCCGCCGCGGAATCGGCGATCACCGCGTGCGGGATGCCCGCCGTCTCCAGCTCCCACGCGGTCAGGCGCGACCCCTGGAGCAACGGACGGGTCTCGTCGACCCAGACCCGCTCGAGCAGGCCGCGCTCCCAGGCGGTCCGAAGCGCCCCGACGGCGCTGCCGTAACCCCCCGTGGCCAGCGCGCCGGCGTTGCAGTGCGTCAGCGCGCGCGTGCCCTGACCGAAAAGCTCGGCCGCGTGCTCGGCGATGGCGCGACAACGCTCGACTTCCTCTTCGTGGAGGGCGCGGGCATGCGCGGGAGACGGGTCGTCACGCATCTGCTCGAGCGCCCACACCAGGTTGACGGCGGTGGGACGCGAGGCGACGAGCAGCGCGGCGGCTTCATCGAGGTCATCCCCACGCGCGGCCGCCAGCGCGAGCGCGTAGGCCGCGGCGACGCCGATTGCAGGCGCGCCGCGAATCGCCAGCTCGCGAATCGCGTCGACGACGTCCGCCACCGACCGACACTCCAACTCGACCTCTTCGTCCGGTAGGCGGCGCTGGTCGAGGAGGACGACCTTCGGGCCGTCCTCCTCGTACCGAACGATGTCCTCTGCTTCTAGGTTCCTTCGTCCCACGAGGCCAGGTATTTCTCCTGCTCGTCCGTGAGCGTGTCGATATCGACGCCCATCGTCTCGAGCTTCAGGCGGGCGATCTCCTTGTCGATCTCCACCGGCACCGGATAGACCTTCCGCTCGAGTTCGGCAGCGTTCTGGATCGCGTACTCGGCCGAGAGCGCCTGGTTCGCGAAGGACATGTCCATGACGAGCGCCGGATGACCTTCGGCAGCGGACAGGTTCACGAGGCGGCCGTCAGCGATCAGGTAGATGCGCTGGCCCCCGGCCATCGTGAACTCCTCCACGAAGGCACGTGCCTCGCGCGTCTCCGTCGCCAACGACCGAAGGCCCGGGATGTCGATCTCGACGTTGAAGTGGCCCGTGTTCGCGAGGATGGCACCGTCCTTCATCTTCTGGACGTGCTCCTTGCGGATGACCGACTTGTCGCCGGTCGCCGTGCAGAAGATGTCGCCGATCGACGCAGCCTTCTCCATCGTGAGCACTTCGTAGCCATCCATGCTCGCTTCGAGGGCGCGCATCGGGTCGACCTCCGTGATGATCACGTGCGAGCCCATCCCACGGGCGCGCGACGCGACGCCGCGGCCGACCCAGCCGTAACCGGCCACAACGAAGCGCTTGCCTGCGAGCAGCACGTTCGTCGCGCGGATGATTCCGTCGATCGTCGACTGACCGGTGCCGTAGCGGTTGTCGAAGAGGTGCTTCGTCTGTGCGTCGTTGACGGCGATGACGGGAAAGCCGAGCGCACCGTCGCGTTCGAGCGCCTTGAGCCGGATCACCCCGGTGGTCGTCTCCTCCGTGCCCGCGATGATGTCGCCGAGCTGCTCGCGCCGCGCAGAGTGCAGGACGCCGATCACGTCGGCGCCGTCGTCCATCGTCAGCTGCGGCTTGTGGTCGACAGCCGCCTCGATATGCGCGTAGTACGTGTCGTTGTCCTCGCCCTTGATCGCAAAGACCGCGATGTCGTACTCGTCCACGAGGGCAGCGGCAACGTCGTCCTGCGTCGAGAGCGGGTTGGAGGCGCAGAGCACCACATCGGCGCCGCCCGCCTTCAGCGTGCGCGCAAGGTTCGCGGTCTCGGTCGTCACATGGAGACAGGCGGAGATGCGATAGCCGGCGAGCGGCTGCTCGTTCTCGAAGCGCTCGCGGATCGCGGCGAGCACTGGCATCTGGCGGTCGGCCCACTGGATGCGGCGCACGCCCTCGGGCGCAAGCGCAAGGTCTTTCACGTCATGCCGTTTAGTCGTAGCCATTCAGTCCTTTCAGTGTTCCGTGATTTAGGCGGCGAGCAAGCGCTCGTGCTTGCGCTGCTCCCAGTCGAGGGCTGACAGAGGCGTGCCTGCCAGCCAGGTCTCCACCGCGGCCCGCAACTCGGGCTCGCGCTCGAGCCTAGCTGCGAAAGCGACGTCCGTGAGCTCCACGTCATGGCGACGGCGGAGCTCCCGCAGGGAGCGGAGCTGATTGAGCTCGAGGAGCCCGTACAGGCGATAGCCCGCCCCGCTCCGGCGAGGGACCACGAGCCCCGCGCCTTCGAGGTAGCGCAGCATCCGAGGCGACCAGCCCGTCTGGGCTGCGGCCTCGCCAACGGCCAATTCACCCACAGTGGCAACCTTACCACAACTGTGTTAAGGCTCGGAGGTTCCCTTCCGGCCATAGGCGTCCTCGAGCCGGACGACGTCATCGAGCTGCGGCGTCGAGACCTCGAGGATGGTCGTGTCCTCGATCGCAGTGACGCGATGAACCGTGCCCGGGTGGAAATGGAACGAGGCGCCGGGCCCGATCACCTCTTCGCCGAGCACCGCCTCTCCGGCCGAGCCGAGCTCGAGCCTGGCGCGGCCCGACTGGACGAGCCAGGACTCGTCCTTCACGCGGTGGAACTGCAGGCTGAGGGACTCTCCGGCCTTCACAAAGAGCACCTTGCCGACGTAGTGCTCCGTCTCTGCCCAGACGAGCTCGTGGCCCCAAGGCTTCTCAACCTTGCGCGGCTCGAACGCCCACGCGTCGAGCCCCTCGAGGTTCGGCGAGTCCACGCCCATCTGTGGCGACTCTATGCCGAACGCGAAGCGTTCCGTCCGCGAAGCGGACCTGTGGAGGGGGTCTGGGGGAACCGGGCGGTTCCCCGAGCGCCTACCAAACGCGGCCGCCGAGACCGGTCCGGTGCCTGGCACTGGACCGGGCTAGCTGCGGCCGCGGGCGAGCGTCGGGCGGAGCTCTGGATGGGCGGCGTAGTGCTCCTCCGCCCGCTGCAGGTCCTTGGGCGTATTGACCGTGATCCAGAGGCCTTCGTGCCTGAAGCCGAACAGCTTTCTCTCCGCAGACAACTCGGGGAACGTCGACTGCTCGTGGTCGCCGCGCTCCGGCAGACGGGCCAGCGCCTCGTCGTCGAGCACGTAGACGCCGGCGTTCACCCAGTGCGGCAGGCGCGGCGCTTCGTGGAAACCGGTCACGCCGTCGTCGTCACCAAGCTCGACCACACCGAACTGCGACCTGAGGGGAGCAACGACGATCGTTGCGGCGCCGCCGTGCTCCTCGTGCGCCTCCAGGAAGGCGCGCAGATCGACGTCGTGCAGTTCGTCCCCGTTGAACGCATAGAGCGGGCCTGATTCCTCGCGATGTTCTGCCGCGAAGCGCAAGCCTCCCCCGCGCCCGAGTGGCTCGGGCTCCGCGACGGCGACGATCGCCGCACCCAGCCCCGCGAGCTTCGCCTCGAACAGCGCCGCCTGGCCCGCGCTACAGCTGACGATCACGCGGTCGACGCCTGCGCGCACGAGCTGCGACACCTGGTACTCCGCGAGCGGATGTCCCGCGATCGGCACGAGTGCCTTCGGGTTTCCACGCGCGGCCTCGCCGAGACGCGACGCCTGCCCGCCCGCGAGGATAATCGCTTCCATCAGTGCCCCTGCCGGTGATGCTGCCGAGTTTCTGGGTCGCGAGCACCAAGCCAGAGGCCGCACTCAACCGCAGCAAGGCTGGTCTGCCTTGCTAAGGGCGAGGGTGGACTCTGGCGCCGCGTGATCGCGGGCCAGAAGCCGGCAAGTATTGCTGGCAGGGGCACTAGTTGGAGACCTTCGCCTGGGGCTCTGACGTCTCCGGCAGCGCCTCGAACGGTGTGCTCGGCCGGCCGATGCCTTCGTAGGCGAAGCCGGCAGCACGGGTCTCGGCCGGGTCGAGCAGGTTCCGCCCGTCGAGGATGAGCGGCCGTGCCATCGCGTCGTGCACGTCCTTCGACGCGAGGCCGCGCAACTCGTCCCACTCGGTCACGATCACCGCGGCGTCCGCGCCTCGCACGGCGTCGAGCACCGAGTCGACGAGGACGGCGCCCTTCATCAACTCGCCCGGCCGCGCGACCGGATCCCAGGCACGCACTTCCGCGCCCTCGGCCAACAGGCGCGATGCGAGGACGAGCGACGGTGCCTCCCGCATGTCGTCCGTGCCTGCCTTGAACGCGAGCCCGAGCAACGCGATCTTCTTTCCGCGCAGCTTGCCGAGATGCTTCTGCAGCTTCTGCACGACGCGCCGCTTCTGCAACTCGTTGACTTCGATCACCGCCGACAGCAAATGGAAGTGGTAGCCCGAGTTCGACGCGAGTTGCTTGAGCGCAAGTGAATCTTTTGGAAAACAGCTTCCACCGTAGCCAATGCCCGCACGAAGGAAGTGCGGGCCGAGCCGGTGGTCGAGCCCGATGCCCTTCGCGACTTCAACCACGTCCGCGCCGACCGCCTCGCACACGTTCGCGATCTCGTTGATGAACGAAATGCGGGTCATCAAGAACGCATTCGCGGCGAGCTTGATCATCTCGGCCGAGGCAACGTCGGTTCGGACCATCGGCGCCTCGATCCCACCGTAGAGCGCTTCCACTGCGGCGCCGTCCTCCTCTTCGAATGCCCCGATCACGATCCGATCCGGATTGAGGAAGTCGCGCACCGCATTTCCTTCGGCGAGGAACTCCGGATTGGACACATACCCGACGTTCGTGAGCCCGCGGCCCTCGAGCGCGGCGCGGACCTTCTCGCCGGTGCCCACCGGCACGGTGGACTTCATCACCAGAATCTGCCGCTGCTCGACCCGCGGGAGGTCGTCGAGCGCCGACCACACGAACGACAGATCCGCGTCACCCGAGTACGTCGGCGGCGTCTGAACGCAGATGAACAACGCATCTGCGTGCGCGAGGTCGCCCGCGTCGAGCGTGTACCGAATGCGGTCGCGATTCCGCTCGAGCACCTCGGGCAGATCCGCCTCGTGGAACGGCATCTGACCGGCGCGCAACGCCTCGATCCTCTCCGGCATCACGTCGCGCACGATCACCTCGTGCCCGAGCTCGGCAAAGCAGCCGCCGGTGACAAGTCCGACCCAGCCCGCGCCAAAGACGCCGATCGTTCGCGATTCCGCCATGACCGGGAAGCCTACTTGGGGAGCGGCGCGAGGCCTCGCGCGATTGCGAGCATCGTCTCGTTGGAAAGCTCGTCGAGAATCGAGTTCACGACCCAGTACGTCGCCCCGTCCTTCCGGAGCACGACCATGTGCAGGTGCGCCCCGGAGTAGTAGAGGGCATATTCACGGCCCTTGATCTTGTGCACGAAACTCGGGTCGGCGAGCGCCGGCGCTTCGTTCCAGTTCGTCTCCTGAATGCCCCAGTACTCGTTCGAGCCGATACGGAACGTCAGGCGCACCGCGCGGTGACCCTTGCTGATGTTGTAGACCCGAATCGGCGCATCGAACTCCAGCCGCGAGGAGCTCTCGATCAGGCGGGGGACCTGAAGCCGGAAGCGCACGCGCTTGCGGACCTGCATGAGCAGCGACCGGGTGAGCGCCGCATTCGGCGTCACCCTCGGCGGCTGCCGGGTCGGCGTCTTGTCGACCGGCGCCGGCGCGATCGTCCCGTGGAAGTTCTGCCCGACCACGATCGTGGCCATCGCGCCGTTCGCGAGCGTGGTGAAGGTGGCGGGCAACGGCTTGACGCCCGCGTCGCCGAACAGGTTCGCGAGCTTCCCGGCAGCCGCCTTGGAGCGCGGTTGCGCAGTGTCGTAATACACGGTCGTGCGGAAGTACTGGAAGTTCGGAGCGTTCTGCGGCTGGCCGGTCGGAGGCAGGATGATCTTGTAGCCACGCTGCCCGAGCTCGTACGCAGCATTGGCAGCCGACCCCGCAACGCCGTTGCCGTTCAATACCGTCGTGCTGATGTCGCGCGGACGCGGCGCGGTTGAGCGCCGCTTGATGCCGAGCGTCACGTCACGCGCCTTCTCCGGCGCACTCACGTCCGGCTGGACGAAATCGCGCACGGCAGCGGCGATGTTCTCGGGTGCTGCGGAGAGCTCGTTCGTACCCGTCAGGCCTTCGATCTTGGACTGGAAGACGTGGCCGGAGGGGAGCCCGTGAGCGAAGTAGAGGTAATCCTTCAACGTGTTCGGATCGAGCGCCTTGCCGCCGCCTCGCCCGACAATCACGTTCTTCTCGACTGCGCTCATGATCTTGAGGACGGTGTCCAAGTCCAGCTGGGAAGAGATCTGGGACTTCAGCGCTTTGAGGAACAGCTGCTGCCGGGCGTTGCGGTAGAGGTCCGAGTCGAAGTGGCGGAACCGCACATAGGCCAGCGCGTTCGTGGCATTCACGCGCTGATATCCGGGCAACAGACTGATCTTCGACACTCCCGGGCAGGTGGTCGCATCGCAGAGATAACGGTGATCGACGTCGAGCCAGACGCCGCCGAGCTTGTTCACGAGATCCGTGAAACCGCGGAAGTTGACGGTGACGAAATAGTTGATCGGCAGACCCGTGAGCGCGCGCACGGTCTCGACAGCTCCGAGCGTTCCACACTCCGAGAACGCTGCGTTGATCCGGTCTCGCAAATCCGGGTGGCCGGGGCACTTGATGGTCGCGATCAGATCGCGGGGGAACGAGAGCATGGAGAGGGACTTCGTCCCTGGATCGGCTCGAACGAGAATCAGCGTGTCGGAGCGTCCGGTCAGCTCGGCCTCCTTGCCTTTCCTCCGGTCGGTGCCGATCACGAGCGCAGTCGTGGGTTGGCCGGGAATCGCCAGGTCAAGGCGCTTCGCGGCAGTACGGTCGGCCTTCGTCTTTGGGGCGATCGCCTCGAGGAACTGGTGGGTCTTGAGGTACGCCGCGCCCGCCGCCCCAGCCGCGACCACAACCGAAGCCAGCACCACCCAGAACACGACGGTCCGCACCATCTGCCACGCGTCCCGGCGCGGGGGGTCAGGCTGGCGATAGCGCCGCATCGGTGTGTGGACGCCCGGCGGGAACACTGGGCGGCCGTTGCCGTTGACGGTCGCACCGCGCCCCATGCCTCTCTTGAGGGTGGTTTTCATACGGCCTAAAAACAGGACGACGCCCGTTCCGCGGGCGCCAGCCGGGTTCGAGGATAGCCGACCGACCGGCTAGCCGACATCCCTGACCGTCTCCTCCGCCAGCCAGCGTGCGACCGACAGCAGGCTCCCTTCCGGCTCATGGGCCCGCCGCTGCTCGTCTGCCCCGGTCCCTCGCTCGAGCAGGCGCTCGATGTTGCCCAGCTCCTCCGTGCAACGGAGGTTCCCGGCCGCAGGCCCGGCCAGTTCGAGGAGCTCCCGAACGGCCTCGCGAGCCGGCCTGGGCCGGTCTCGCCTGAGATCGACCAGCTCCGCCTCGAGACCGTGTCGTGCGGCCCGCCACTTGTTCTCGGAGATCAAGGTGCGCGGTTGAACGGGCACAGGCCGCTCCGTCAGCGTTGCGGCAAGGCTCTGCGCGAGCGCAGCGATTGACCCCACGTTCTCGACGCGCGTCTGCGCATCGCAGACCCGCAGCTCGATCGTCCCGAGCTTCGGATGCGGCCGCACGTCCCACCAGACGTAGGTGTAGTCGGGAAAGAAACCGGCCTTTGCGCCGCGCGCGACGAGCCGCTCGAAGTCAGCGAACGAGCTCATCCGCGGCGGCAGGCCACTGCGGGGCATGACGTCGAAGACCTGGCTGCGCGTCGAGGAGAGACCCGTGTCGTATCCCTGCCAGTACGGCGAGTTCGCGGACAGCGCGAGCAGCTCGGGGACCCAGTTCCGCAATCCGGTGGCGACACGCACGGCCGTGTCCGGCTCCTGCATCCCGACATGGATGTGCAGCCCGAAGATGGCGACGCGCTCCGCGACCCAGCGGAGCTTTTCGACAACCCCTTGGTAGCGCGGCGAGTCGGTGATCTCCTGGTGCTCCCAGCGCGAGAACGGATGAGTCCCCGCGGACGCGATCAGCGAACCGTGCTGGGCGGCAGCGTCGCGCAGGCGCGCACGGATGTCACGCACCTCGTCGACGGCGTCAGCGACGCGCTCGTGCACGCCGGTCGCGGCCTCAAGCACCGAGGTCATCAGCTCCTGGCGCACGCGCTCGTCCCCGGCCGCGTCGGCCACCTCGTCGAAGCGCGGCACGAGCTCGTAGCTCTCGTCCGAGACGAGCTGAAACTCCTCCTCGATGCCGAGGCTGAAGGGCGGGCTGCTTCCGAACGCGTGTTCCACGCGCCTCAGCGGTTGAGCGCTTCTTCCCGCGAGCGAGTCTCGTAGCCGAGGTTCGGCCTGAGCCACCGCTCCGTCTCTTCGAGCGTCGTGCCTTTGCGTGCGGCGTAGTCATCGACCTGGTCGCGAGCGAGACGGCCGACGGAGAAGTAGCGCGCGCTCGCATTCGCCAGATAGATCCCGCTCACCGCCGCGGCCGGCGTCATCGCGAACGACTCCGTCAATTCGAGCCCGGCGCTGTCGGCACCGAGCAACTCGAAAAGCTTCCGTTTCTCGGTGTGGTCCGGGCACGCGGGATAGCCGAACGCTGGACGGATTCCACGGAAGCGCTCCGCCAGCAGCTCCTCCCTGGGCAGCTCCTCCTCCGGCTCGTACCACTCGCGCCGCACTTGCAGGTGGAGGTATTCCGCAAACGCCTCCGCAAAGCGATCGGCGAGCGCCTTGACCATGATCGCGCGGTAATCGTCGTTGTCGGCTTCGTACCGTGATGCAAGCTCGTTCGCTCCGTGGATCGCGACGGCGAAGGCGCCGATGTGGTCGCCGTCGGGAGAGACGTAGTCGGCGAGACAACGATTCGGCCGAGAGTCGCCGTACGCGGACTGCTGGCGAAGGAGATTGAAACGGATGCCGTTCTCGAGGACGACGTCGTCGCCGTCCGAGCGCCCAGGCCAGTAGCCGTAGACGCCGCGGGCCTGCAGCGACTCGTCGCGCACGATCTCGTCCAGCAGCTCCTGCGCCTCGTCGTAGAGCTCCTTCGCCGCCGGCTCGTCGAGGATCGCCGGAAACTTGCCCTTCATCTCCCACGCGTGGAAGAAGAACTGCCAGTCGATGTAGTCGCGCAGCGTCGTGAGGTCGGGCTCGACCGCCTTCGTCCCCGTGAATGGCGGCGCCTTCAGGTCGTCGAAAGGCACGCGCTCCTTGTTCGCGCGTGCCTCCGCGAGCGGAAGGAGCGGCTTCCGTTCCTTCTCGGCGTACTGCTCGCGCAAGCGCTCCTGGAGCTCACGGTTCTCCGCGTCGAGCTCGAGCTTGCGCCTCGGGTCGAGCAGGCTCGAGACGACGCGCACGACACGTGAAGCATCGAGGACGTGGAGCGTCGGCTGTGCGAACTCCGGCGCGATCCTCACCGCTGTGTGCTGCTTCGAGGTCGTCGCGCCTCCGATCAGGAGCGGCAGGTCGAGCTCGCGCCGCTCCATCTCCTTCGCGACGTTGACCATCTCGTCGAGTGACGGCGTGATCAGACCGGAGAGACCGACGACGTCGCAGCCCTCCTCGACCGCGGTGTCGAGGATGCGGTCGGCCGGCACCATCACGCCGAGGTCGATCACCTCGTAGTTGTTGCAGCCGAGCACGACCCCGACGATGTTCTTGCCGATGTCGTGGACGTCGCCCTTGACGGTGGCGAGCACGACCTTGCCCTGCGCGCGCGGGGCATGCAGCCCCGCTGCCTTCTCGGCCTCCATGTATGGCTCGAGGTACGCCACGGCCCGCTTCATCGCACGGGCGCTCTTCACGACCTGCGGGAGAAACATCTTCCCCGAGCCGAACAGCTCGCCGACGATCTGCATCCCGTTCATGAGCGGGCCTTCGATCACCTCGAGCGGTCGTTCGAAGTTCTTGCGCGCTTCCTCGGTGTCCTCCTCGATGAAGTCGACGATGCCGTGGACGAGCGCGTGCGACAGGCGCTCCTCCACGGGAGCCTCGCGCCAGGAGAGATCGCGCTCGCGCTTCGTTGCTTCGCCCTCCACGCGCGATGCGTACTCGACGAGTCGTTCTGTCCCGTCCTCGCGGCGGTTGAAGATAACGTCCTCGACGCGCTCCAGCAGCTCCGGCTCGATGTCCTGGTAGACCGCGAGCTGGCCGGCGTTGACGATGCCCATGTCGAGCCCGGCGGCGATCGCGTGGTAGAGGAATGCGGCGTGCATCGCCTCGCGCACGGCATCGTTGCCGCGGAACGAGAAGCTGAGATTCGAGATCCCACCGGAGATCTTAACCCCCGGGCAACGCGCTTTGATCTGCCGGGCTCCTTCGATGAAGGCCTTGGCAAATTCCGCATGCTCCTCGATGCCGGTCGCAACGGCGAGGACGTTTGGGTCGAAGATGATGTCCTCCGCATCCCACCCGTCTGCGACGAGCAGCTTGTAGGCGCGCTCGCAGATGTCCACCTTCCGCTCGACCGTGTCGGCCTGGCCCTGCTCGTCGAACGCCATCACGACGACGGCCGCGCCGTAACGCTTGATCCGGCGCGCGTGCTCGAGGAACTCGTCCTCGCCCTCCTTGAGGCTGATCGAGTTGACGACCCCCTTCCCCTGCAGGCACTTGAGCCCGGCCTCCAGCACGGACCAGCGGGAGCTGTCGACCATGATCGGGATGCGCGCGACGTCGGGCTCGGTGGCGAGCAGATTGAGAAACGTCGTCATCGCCTCCACCGAGTCGAGGAGGTCGGCGTCCATGTTGACGTCGAGGATGTTCGCGCCGCCGCGGACCTGCTCGAGCGCGACCTCGATCGCCTCCTGGAACTGCCCGCCCTCGATCAGGCGCCGGAAGCGGGCCGAGCCCGTGACGTTCGTGCGCTCGCCGGCCATGACGAAGTTCGACTCGGGGAAGATGCGGAACGGCTCCAATCCGCTGAGACGCGTCAGCCCCTCGCTCTTCGGGACACGTCTGGGGGTCTGACCCCTGGTCGTGGCCGTAATGGCCTTGACGTGTTCGGGCGTTGTCCCGCAGCAGCCGCCGACGATGTTCACCAGCCCGTCCTGGGCAAACGCGCGCAGCGCCTGGCTCGTGTCCTGAGGCTGCTCGTCATGCGTGCCCATCTCGTTCGGGAGGCCCGCATTCGGGTGACAAGCGACCCAGGTCGGTGCGACGCGCGCCAGGTCTTCCACGAACGGACGCATCTGCTTTGCACCGAGCGAGCAGTTGACGCCGACGATGAACGGCCTGGCGTGCTCGACCGAGAGCCAGAACGCATCGACGGTCTGGCCGGAGAGGTTGCGCCCGCTGCGGTCGATGGCGGTGAACGAGATCCAGAGCGGGAGCTCGGGCGCGACGTCGAGCGCCGCGGCGATGGCTGCTTTCGCGTTGAGCGTGTCGAAGATGGTCTCGATCAGCAGGAAGTCGACGCCGCCTTCCGCAAGGCCCCGAATCTGATCCACGTAGGTGTCGTACACCTGGTCGAAGGTGTGCGTGCGGAACGCCGGGTCGTCGACGCGCGGCGACAGCGAGAGGGTGACGTTCAGCGGGCCGACGGAACCGGCGACGAAGCCGCCGACCTCGTCGGCCGCCTGTCGCGCGAGCTTGGCCCCGGCCACGTTCATCTCGTACGCATGACCCTCGAGCCCGTAGTCCGCCTGGCCGATCGACGTAGCGGTGAAGGTATTTGTCGTGGCGATGTCGGCGCCGGCGGCGAAGTAGTCGCGGTGAATACCGAGAACGACCTCAGGTCGCGTCAGGTTGAGCAGGTCAGGGTCGCCCGCGACGTCGCGAGGGTGATCCTTGAACCGCTCGCCGCGGTAGGCCTCCTCACCCTTGAGCTCGCGCTGGATGAGCACGCCCCACGAGCCGTCGAGCACTGCGATGCGCTCGCGGAGAATGGCTTCGAGTCGTGTGCGCGCGTCCGTCAAACCGGTTCCCTTCCTCTGCCTACAGAGAACCGCACCTTGCGGAAGGCCGGGGCTCTTTAGGCGTTTGGTAACCCGGTCGCCAAGCTGCCTTTCAAAGCTTTCCGGGTCAACAGAGGGTAGCAGTCGCACCCGGTAGGATCGCTCGGTGCCGCCCGGCTCCCGTGGCCTTTCGTACCTCTTCCAGCGCGACCCGCGAGCGAAGGGGTCCTTCCTCCGGATGATTGCCGTCAAGGCCGAGCGCTGGCGACGGCGCG
>JBBRZA010000023.1:0-36060 GCA_038237145.1 Gaiellales bacterium | reverse complement strand
TGCGGCCATTCGAACGCGACCTCCGTGGAAGCGCGCGAGGCGTTCGCGCGCGGAGCAAAGACGGTGACGCACATCTTCAACGCGATGCGTCCCTTCGCCGCGCGCGAGCCCGGCCTTGCAGGCGCGGCGCTCGTGACGGGTGACGTCGTCATCCAGGTCATACTCGACGGTGTTCATCTCGCCGACGACACTGCCCGGCTGGTGTGGCAGGCCGCCGGCGGGCGGGTCGCGCTCGTCACCGACGCGATCGCCGCAGCGGGTGCCGGCGACGGCAGCTACACGCTCGCCGGAATCGACTTCGAGGTCGAGAACGGAATTGCGCGCCGAGCGGACAGCGTGCTCGCCGGCAGCACGGTGCCGATGATCGAGGCGGTCCGGAATCTCGTCACGCTCGGCGCTCCGGTGGGCGCGGCTCTTGCGGCCGCAAGCGAGGTGCCCGCGCGGATTGCCGGCCGGCCGGAACTGGGGAGTCTGGAGACCGGGTCGAGCGCGGACATCGTCGTGCTCGACGACAGGCTCGAGGTCATTCGCGTTCTGGCGGCCGGCGAGGACGCCACCGGCTGACCCCGGAGGTTACTTCCGGATCAGGAGGACGTAGCGAATCGACACCGTCGCTCCGAGCGAGTCCTTGACGGAGACGGTGAAGCGGAACGATCCCGCGCGCTTGGGCTTCCCGTTGATGACACCGGTCGCGGAGTTCAGCTTGAGCCCGGTCGGCAACTTGCCGGACAACATCGTCCAGACCGGATCCTTGCCACCCGTAACCGTTACGTTCGTCTTATAGGTGTGTCCCACCCGTCCGCCGGCAAGCCGGAGGCGCAGAATCTGTAGCTTCGGAAGGACGGTCACCGACACCGTTACCTGCTTGGTGGCGTTGTTGCTGTCGGTGATCAGGATCGTGAGGGCAACGACTCCGGACTCACGAGGAGAGCCGAAGATCTCGCCCGTAGCCGAGTCGAAGCCGATCCCGAATGGAAAGCCGCTCACGGGCGCGTAGCGATAAGGTGGCATGCCGCCGGTCACGCCGAGCACCGTCGGAACGGACACGGAGTAGGGCGTCCGCACCTCGGCGAGCGGCACGATCGGGGCTGCATTGACGGTGATGCCCGGAATGATCGTGAGAGCCAAGCTCTTTGAGGAAGAACTCGTGCCATCGCTGACGGTCGCCGTGAAGGTGTACGTCCCGGCAGTCGTTGGGGTACCCGACAGGCGTCCGTCGCTCGAGAGCGTCAGACCGGGAGGAAGCTGTCCTGACGTCACGGACCAGGTGCGTGAAGTCCCGCCACCGGATGCCGTCAGCGCGACCGAATAGGAGAGCTCGGCCTGGCCGTTCGAGAGCGTGCCGGTTGTGACGGCGAGCGGCGGCGCGCCACCCTGAATCTTGATCACGAAGGGTGCGTTGCCCTCTCCCTCCGGGCCGCAATTGTCCGTCTGCCGGATGTAAAAGGTGTAGGTGCCGGCCAAGGTCGGAGTGCCGGCGATGTGTCCGTTCGACGAGAGGGTGAGACCGGGAGGGAAGGCTCCCCCGACGACGGCGTACGTATACGGCGGGCAACCTGTTCCGGGTTTCCATTCCACCGTGTGGGAGTACGGTGTGCCGACTTTGCCGACCGGCGTGTTATACGACGCGTCGGTGTAACCGCCCGCTGAAGCCGAAGAGGCGAATACCCCCGCGAGGAGGGCGATGAGGGCGAAGGCACGCAGAAGCCGCATGCAAGCGCTATCGGTACCCATTACGTACAGCTTGAGTGGCGCCACGGATGGAGGCTACTGCCGAGCTTCGAAGAGCTCGATCGGATTGCCGTCCCCGTCCTCGAGAACGATCTGCTTGCCGCCGGGGCCGGTCACGACCTCGTTGCGGAAGCTCAACCCGGCTTCCTTCAACTCCGCAACCTTGGTCTCGAGATCGTCGACGTCGACGACGAGGCGGTTCCAGCCGCCGGGCTCCGGTTGCCGCCCATCGGGCATCCGCCGCGCGGCCGAGCTTTGCGGTCCGCTGAGCCACAGTGAGAGATCGTCGCGAGTGACGATTCCGAAGGCGGGACCCATCTGCTGTTCCAGCGTGAAGCCCAGATGTCCTGTGTAGAACGCGATCGCAAAGTCGACATCGCCGACAAGGTAGCGGACGATCGCCATCGCACCCTCAATCTACGCAATCGGTGAGCGGCGGGGAGCCGCCGCTTCGCGCCCGCCCAGAGGTTTACCGAACCCGGAAACTCCCGAACATCCCGTCGGAGTGCGGGTCGCAGACGAAGCGGAGCACGCAAGCGATCCCCGCTGTGCGGGCACGGCTACGGGCCCACAGCCGCGCGAAAACCGCGCCAACGCGAACGACGACCGGCAACGCCGGAGGCGTCACCGCGGAGCGAACCGCGGCCGCTCGGGCCATGCGAGTCAGACGACCGCGGCTCCAACCGTTCCGGGTCGTCAGGGCCGAGGCTAAGAGTCCAACTCGGGTTGCGGGCCGTCTGCGGCCCGCAACCCTTCCGTTTCAGGCGGCGGTTAGGCCGGTCCCCCGTCATCGCCAAAGCGCGCGTGAGATGCCCCCAGGAAGCGACGGTTTCTTCGGTTCGCTCGTGTGCTCGCCGAAAGCCTCCGACAAAGATGGCGATGTCCGCAAGATCCCACCACCGGCGGTACAGCTGCAACGCTTCGTTGTTCAAGGAGGCGGCGCCGGAGAGGTCGCGGTACTCGTCCCAACCTGTCAGGTCTTCGTCGAGCACGATCCACAGGTCGCGCTCTCGGGGAGCGATGAGGGTCGTATCCCAGTCGATGAGGCGTACACCGCACTCAGGATCCCGGATGACGTTCGCGCGGTGTGGTTCTCCGTGTGTGATGACCCATGAGTCCGAACTCCCTTGGACGCCGGCGGCTAGCTCGTCGTACTCCTGCAGGCGCCGTTCGAGGTCATCGCCGCTGGACTGGAGGAGTTTCCGAACTGGCTCCGCAAACGGCCCGAAATCCCAGGTTCGATCGAGATCGCCCAGGGCCTCCAGCAGCGTAGCCCTGGAGGGGATCGCAAAGTCTTCTCTTCCAGGAAGATTGCTGGGGACTTGGTCGGTCGCAGTGTGCAGGCGGGCCAACAGGGCTCCCATCGCGCGGCGATCATCAGGCCCCTCGTATGCCCCGTACTCGCTCGATTCTCCGTCGATGAACGGCGAGACCGTCACGGCGTAGCGATCGCTGAGACGACGGATGACCTCCCCTTCGCGGTCGAAGAGAGGAGCAAGAACGAACTCGAGTGACGCGTTATCGCTGAGCACGTTTGCCGTGCGAAATGCGCGGTCGAGAGCGGCAAACGCGAAGTCGGTGCCCGGGGTACGGAAATCCGCCTCCAGGTCGTCGACAGTGACGAAGCTCCGCGTGCCCCCAGAGCCGACGGCGCTCCAGTGGTGACTCCCGTAGCCGACCGCTAAGTAGTCGAGTTGCGGATCTCGGAGGCCCCAGTGGCGTTCCAAGACTTGCTCGAGTTCGGATCGCTCGAGATCTCATGGCTCCGTTAGCACGGCTCCTACCCTAGAACGCGCAGTGCTTTCCTAGGGAGCTCGGCGAACTATCTGACGACGCGCCGGACGCCCACGAGTCGCGCCCCGTAAGACGAACTTGCCAACCTGACGACCTGGACTCGCGTGCCGGAGTGCGGCGCGTGCACCATGCGTCCGCGGCCGATGTAGATCCCGACGTGTCCGAGCCCGGAAAAGAAGAGCAAGTCGCCGGTCTTCATTCTGGATCGTGCTACCCGCTGGCCCTGGTCGTAGAGCGCGTACGAGCTGTGTGGGAGCGCAATGCCCAGCCGCCCGAAGGCCCAGTAGACGAGCCCGGAGCAGTCGAAGCCGGAGGCTGGGGAGGCGCCTCCCCATCGATACGGCACGCCGACTTCTCTGACGGCGATCGTCGCCGCGCGCTGGCCGATGGTCGGCCTCGGAACCGCGGGGAACGGAGCGTGGCGATTAGGCGTCTGCCGGGCGACTGCTGCAGCCGGGCCTGCACAGGCGCAGCCGAAGACGATCGCGGAAAGCGCGAACGTCAGCAGGGGGCTGCGGAAGGGGTTCGGCAAGGGGAGAGAGAACGACGGGCCGCAAAAAGCGAACTACGCAGCCCTAGGCCTGTTCTTAAGTGCCGGATCGTAGTCGGAAAACGAGCGCTGTCTACCCCCTCGCTCTCGTGGCATCTGCCGCAGAACCGCGAACGCTGTGCGAACATCTGTTCGTGTTGGATGTCGCGACGATCCTTCACGCCGACCTCGACGCCTTCTACGCGTCCGTCGAGCAGCGCGATGACCCGCGCCTGCGCGGCCGGCCGGTCATCGTTGGCGCGGGAGTCGTACTGGCGGCGAGCTACGAGGCCAAGGCGTTCGGGGTGCGCACCGCGATGGGCGGCAGTCAGGTCCGGCGGCTGTGTCCGACCGCGGTCATCGTCCCGCCGCGGATGTCGGCCTACGCCGAGGCGAGCAAGGCGGCCTTTCGCGTCTTCGACGACACGTCGCCGCTCGTCGAAGGTCTGTCGATCGACGAGGCATTCCTCGACGTTCGCGGGCTCGAGCGGATCTCGGGTACGCCTATCGAGATTGCCGCGCGGTTGCGACGGGAGGTACGCGAACGCGTCGGCCTACCGATCACTGTGGGTGTCGCGCGGACGAAGTTCCTCGCCAAGGTGGCAAGCGGCGTCGCCAAGCCCGACGGCCTGCTCGTCGTGCCTCCCGACGGGGAGCTGAGCTTTCTCCACCCGCTGCCTGTCGAGCGTCTCTGGGGCGTCGGGCCGGCGACTGCGAGGAAGCTCCACGACCGCAGGATTCGGACGGTCGGCGAGGTGGCCCGGCTACCCGAGACGGTGCTCGTGACCATCCTCGGCCGGGCGGCCGGCAGGCATCTGTACGCGCTCGCTCACAACCGTGATCCGCGGCCGGTGGTCGTCGGTCGCCGCCGGCGCTCGATCGGGTCGCAGTGTGCGCTCGGCCGCTCCCGGAAGACGCCTGAGGCCGTCGACGCCGTGCTCGTCTCGCTCGTCGATCGTGTCACCCGTCGGATGCGCTTCGCCGGACGCGTGGGCCGAACAGTCGTGCTGCGATTGCGCTTCGGCGACTTCTCGCGGGCGACGCGGTCGCACACATTGCCTCAGCCGATTGCGCACACGCAGACGATTCTGCTCGCCGCTCGCTGGCTACCGGGTGCGATGCCGGAAATCGAACGTCGTGGCCTGACGCTCGTGGGCGTCGCGGTCGCCAATCTCGAAGACGACAGTGCGCTTCAGCTCGTGCTGCCTCTCGACCGCTTCAGCGGAACCGCCCTCGACGTCGCGCTCGACGAAGTGCGCCGGCGATTCGGATCGACGGCAGTGACGCGCGCCGTTCTGCTCGGTCGCGAGCAGGGATTTACGGTGCCGCTCCTCCCGGATTGATTCGACGTGGCAGCATCATCTCGGTGAAGACGCTCAAGATCGACACGCCGTTCGGCACGGCGAACGCGCACCTGAGCAGCGCAGGTGAGCCGCGGGTCGCGCTCGCCCTCGGTCACGCGCTGGTGGCGGGGTGCGGGCGAAAGACCTTGTTGCGGTGGCGCGCGTCGCACACTTGGTGGGAATGAGCGTCGTGCTCGTCGAGCAGCCCTACCGGGTCGCGGGTCGGCGTGCTCCTGCCCCCGCGCATCAGCTCGATGCAGCTTGGACGGCGGTGATCGACCATCTGGTCGCGGGCGAGCTGCACGGTTTGTCGCTCCTCGTTGGCGGGCGGTCCTCGGGCGCGCGTGTCGCCTGCCGCACTGCGGAGGCCGTGGGCGCCATCGGAGTGCTCTGCCTCGCGTTCCCGCTGCGGCCCCCGCGCCGGTCAGGCGCTGCTCCAACACCGAGCCGTCTTGCCGAGCTCGATGCGGTCAGGGTCCCGGCGCTCGTCGTGCAAGGGACTCGAGATCCGTTCGGCATTCCGCCGGCTACCGAGCTGCGCACGGTGGTGCTGGTGGGGGGCGATCACAGCCTGCGCACCGATCTCGACGCGGTGGGTGAGGCGGTACGAGCCTGGCTGCTGCAGGACGTGCTCGCATAGGCACTTCACAGACGGATTCGGTAGCGGCGCTCGACGACGCGAATACCGGAAACGAGCCGGACCCGTACGACCACAGTGACAAGACCGCGCACGCGGCCGCTGTAGCGCAGCGCCAGGGCGGCACGGGCTCCGGGGAGCAGCACACGTTGGGCACGAGGGCTGAGCCGCGCCAGCTGTTGGCCGCGCCGAACCAGCAACGCAGTGACGCGGCCGCGGAGTTGGAGGGTGACGTTGCCGCGGTTCGCGACCGAGACGAACATGAACCGCGCGCCGTGCCGCTGCTGGACGCGAAGATCGCCGAGTGTGACTTGCCGCACGATGCGCCCGGGCACGACCACCTTGATGCGGACCCCGAGGCGCACCTGAACATTGACGCGACCACCGCGCAGCGGGCGTGTCGTCAGTAGGAGGAGGACATAATGGTCGCCCGGTTCCGCGCGCCCGGGCGGCGTGGCGCGGAGCGTCAGGATCGCGCTCTCGCCGGAGCGGAGCGATAAGCGCGCGGGCACGATCTGGAGCCATGTCTTCCCCGCCGTTCGCCGGCCGACCGTGCGTCGCGCAACGTCGACCATGACCGGCTCGGCACCATCGTTCCGCAGCTTGATCCTTCTCGAGCCCGGCGCGGAGAATGCGAGCTGTGCCGGTGAGACTGAGAGCGCGACGCGCGGCCGGTCGGCGGCCGCCCCCGCAGCGGAAGGGGCGGACGCCAGCACAAGCACGGTGAAGCCCGCGAGTGCGAGGGCCGCTCTCATCGAGCGATTGCGGTGAATGTCACGGTTGCCGTGTAGTGGCCGGTCGCGACGAGCGGCAACGGGGCGGAGAAGCCGATGTTGGTCGCCCAAGCATCGCCGCCCGCTGCGCTCGAGGTGGCCTTCGTGCCGACAGTCAGCCCTGCCGCCGGACTGATGGGAATTGGAACGAGAGCGCCGCCGGTCAATGGGCCTCCGAGCACTCCTCCTGCCGGTGCGGTCGCCGAGAGCGCCAGTGGAAGGTCTGTCGGAGCAAAAGCGGTCCGAGCGACGGCGAGCGAGTAGCCGGCCGTGTTGTTGCTCGACACGGTGACACGCTCGGGAAGCGGTCCCGGCCTGTCGCCGGACGTGAACGTGCCGAAGCTGAGCGTGGGACGGTCGAGCGACACGGAGAGGACGGAAGCCACGTCGAGATCGACGCTCACGGAGCCGCTCGGCCCGGGGGAAGTGCCCGTGCACAAGTTCGCCGGCGAGGCGGAATTCCGGGGCGCGGGCGCCCCGGCCGCGAAGTCCGTTGCGTTGTCGCCAGTGTCAGTGCAACCGTCGTTCGCGCGAAGCGCGGCCGAAGTGTTGGAAAGCCCCGCCGCCGAGCCGGCACCTTCGAAGTCGCTCGTGCTGCCGTAGCCAACGAGGTCCTCCACGAGCGGGTCGGCTGAGCAACTACCGGCCGAAGCGCCGCACGTGAGCGCAGCAGCGCCACGAGCGAGCGCGATTTTCCCGCTGGTGCCGCCGAGGTTGCTCGTGCCGGTCGCGTCCGCGGGCGGGAGGGCGGCGCCGACGTCGGCGTTCGACGCGAGCTGGATCAGGTAGTAGCGGCCCGGTGCGATCGTCCCCGAAAGCGCGGTCGTCTGCCAGGTCGTTCCCGCGGCGGTGGCGTACTGCACCGTCCAGCCCGACACGTCGACGGTGGCGGATCCGGCGTTGAAGAGCTCGACGTAGTCATTACGAAAGGTGGCGCCCGCATTTCCGCCGCCGCCGTAGATCTGGCTCACGACGACATCCGGCGTGCCGGCAGGAGCGGCAGTAGGGACGCTGAGCAATGCGGCGAGGATTGCGAGCAGCAGGACTCTTGGCATGTGTGCTCCGATCGTTGAGGAACGAATCGTTCCGTCATAGACGAGAGCGGGAGCGGGCGAAAGGGTCCGTCAACGTTCCGGCGCTATTCCGACGCGCTCTAGTAACGTCAGGAACGCCGTTCCAGCCGCAGCCGGCGTGACTAGGGGTGGTTATCGCGCGGGTTCCAGAGTTGGGGTCCGCGACTTTGGCTTCCCGGCGGGTACCTCCATGATGCGCTGCCGGTCCAGGTGACCGTACCTGCGCGGTGCGGTCAGTCCACGGCGCCTGCCTTCGCCAGATCGATATCGGGCGTGAGGACGGTGGAGAGCACCGAGCCCTGGTAGTCGAAGGGAAGACCGTCTATGTGTCCGCCCGGTGAAACGCGGAACACGGTCACCATGGCTCGGGTCGGATCGCCTTGCGCGTCGAATCCGAAGCTCCCCAGCACTCCATCGCGCACTCGCACGCGCAGCAGTTCGGCCGTCACCGACCGGCGCGTACCGTCCGAGCGTCCGATCGCGGCGAGCAGCACCTCGGCCGCCTGGGCCGCGTACGCCGTAAAGCCGCTGGCCGGCTGCTCCGGATGGGCCGCCGCTAACCTGCGCAGAAACTCACGGCCCGCCACTGGGAGGTTTCCCGGGAATGCCGCCGCGGCGGTGATGTACATGCCGCTCGCCAAGCCTCGGCTCTGTCGAAGCAGGACGGGGATCGGCAGGAATCCGTCGTCGCCCACCAGCGCCACATGATCCCCCAGCGTGGAGCGAAGGTCGGCTACCAGCCCGGCGCTGATGCCGTAGTTGAGCAGCCCCGCCAGCACGACGGCATCGGCTCGGGAGCGGCGGATGCGGGCCGCGAGCGCATCCGCCGACGATCGGCGTTCGTCCCATACCGCCGTGCCGGCGATGCCGAGTGAGAGCCGCCGGGCGGCGTGGCCGAACGACACCGCGATCGAGGCGGCATAGGGATCGCGCGCCGCTGCGACTACGAACACGCGATGACGGCCCAGACGCATCAGCAGCATTGCCTGTGCCGCAGCTTGGACGTCGTTTGCCGGATACACCCGGGCGTAGTTCCGCACTCCGGTGGGATAGAGGCCGCCGGTGCCGCCGGGAAGGTCCTTGTACTCGTGCGTTAGGTTGATGTCCGAGTTCGTCGGGGAGACCATCGCCACGGGTCCATCTCTGGCGCGGTTCAGAATCGGTAACTCGGCGCCCGAGCACGCCGAGTTGTGTGCCCCGACAACACCGATCACGACGCGGTTGGCGGCGTAGGATCTGGCGTTGGCGACGCACTTGTTCTGATCGTAGTTTCCCGCCTGCGCAGTCGAGTCGTCGCACGCCTGGTAGCCAATCGTGTACGGGCCGGCCCGGAACCGGTGCTGCTCGAGCGCGACGCGGATGGCCGCGGTCATCGGCACGGTGGTGGCCGAGGCGGGGCCTTGCATGGGGAAGTCCGAAACGATCACGTGGTCCGGAGCGCCAGAGCCACCGTAGAAGACTTCGCCGCACGAGGACGCCGCCGACACGTTCGCATCCGGAGACCCGCCCACCGTCACCCATACCTGGTTTCCGGCCGTCGCCAAGCCGAGGGGCGGATTCCCGAGCGGGAGCCGCGCGACGACCCGCTGCCGGCGAGGGTCGATTCGGAGCACCTCGCCAGCGACTGGGTTGGCCACCCAGATCGCGCCGGGTCCCGCCGCGACGGCCTCCGCTCCCTGCCCAACCCGCACGGTGGTCACGATGTTCCTAGCCTCCAGCTCGACTCGGTACAGGAGGCCTCCGTACGGATCGACCGCCCAGGCGGCCCCGTCGGCGATCACGAGCGAGCTGAGGCTGATCGCCGGCACCGCGATTCGCTGCTTCACCACGGCGCTAGCGTCGATCCTCGTGATGGCCGGACCGGCGTCGACCACCCAGGCACTGCGGCCGTCAAGCGCGATCGCACCGGCGTCCACATCGGTGGCCGTCCCGATCACGGAGTTGTGCACCGGGTCGATCACCGACACCGTCCGAGAGGGATTCACCACCCAGACGTGGCCTCCTCCGGCAGCCACCCTGATGCTGGACTGCCCGGTGAAGGCACGTTCCGCCGGTTGCGAGAGGCGGACTCGGCTGCGCGGGAACTCCACCGCGGTGACTGGGTCGAGCTTCAGCACCTCCGCGGAGGAAACCGCCAAGCGCACCTGCGACGATGTACGTTGGATTCCGGTCACAACCCACAGAGACCCGTCGCCGACCGCGATCGCCGCGGTGTTCCTTCGCCGGTGAGGGCCTTGGGGGGAGCGACCTGGCCGGTGGCCGGGTCGATGCGCGACACCGTCCGATCGTCGGCATTCAGCACCCATATGGAACCCTCTCCGGCCGCCACAGCGCCGGGCGTCGTCCCCACCGCAAGCGCGTCGCCAACGTCGTTCGACGCGGCATTGATCGCCACTACCGAGTTGCCGGGGATCGACGGCGACTTCCCACCCGTGGAGAAGCGCCACGCGGCGATACCGGCAATGACAGCCACAGCCGTGATGAGCGCAGCGATGACGGCACCCGTCCGAGCCCGACGGCGCACGGATACCGTGGCCTCGGGAGGCGGAGGTAGCGGCTCCTCCGGGACGATCTCGATCACCTTGACGGGCTGGTCCAGCCCCTTCAGGCGTGCCCGCTTGCGGGGGTGAAACCTCACTCCCGGGACGTGCCGTGCCATATGGACGATCGCTTCGCTGGCCAGGATCTGACCGGGGAGAGCGAGGCCGCACAGCCTTGCCGCCAGGTTCAGCGCACCGCCGCGGTAGCCGCCCTCGGTGGGCACCGCCTCTCCGGCGTCCAGGCCCATCCCAACGCCGAGCGGGATCGCAGGCTCTCCGTCCGCCCGTTCGCGGAACCGGCGCTGCAGCTCGATCGCGGCCCGGATCGCCTGGCGAGCGGACGGGAAGACGCAAAGGGCCTCGTCGCCGCGGAGCTCGAGCAGCGTACCGCCGTACGCCGCCACGGCGTCACGCGTCAGCGCCGCGAACCGGCCCGCGAGCTGCGAGGCCGCTTCGTCCCCGCGCTCATTCGTGAACCTGGTGTACCCGCGAACGTCGGCGATCAGGAAGGAGCGCAGGTCCGAGGAGTCGGCCATGGTCGCCCCCATACGCGGATCGGACTCCACGCCGGCGAGTCTACGGAACGACGGTCGCCGCACAAGCGGGCGTCATCGAGCTGGCCAGCGCCGCCAGAAACTGCCGGGTGATACACCGATTGGCAGGGCAACCGCAGAAACGGGAGCGACGGGACTCGAACCCGCGCTTTACCCCCGTGATCCGCTTGCGCGAGGGCCAGAGCTTTAAGAGGGCCGGCTTTCCACCTCCCGAGACGGGTTAGCGCGGAGCCCACGTGGGCGTGTAGTACTCGTTCGGTCCCGCGGGTTTGTACGGGTTGTTCGCGGCCGCGATACGGCGGGAACCGCTGCCGTCGCGCGCCGTCCTCACGGTCGCGGCCCTAGACGCCTCCGGCTAGCCGTCGCATGATCCGGGCGTGCGGCAGCTACCGGCGGGGACGGTCACCTTCCTGTTTACCGATGTGGAGGGGTCGACGCAGCTACTGCAGGAGCTCGGGGATGCTTACGCGGACGTGCTGGTCGAGCATCGGCGCGTGCTGCGGGAGGCGTTCGCGCGTCACGGCGGCGTCGAGGTGGACACGCAGGGCGACGCGTTCTTCGTGGCCTTCGCGAAGGCATCCGATGCGTTGGCGGCCGCGGCGGAGGCACAGCAGGCGCTTGCTGGCGGCCGTGTTCGGGTCCGCATGGGTCTGCACACCGGCGAGCCGCTGCTCACGGACGAAGGCTACGTCGGGATGGACGTGCACCGCACTGCGCGCATTGCTGCGGCCGGGCACGGTGGCCAAATCCTCGTCTCGCAGTCGACGCGCGACCTGTGCGGCACCAACGGGCTCCGCGATCTTGGCGAACATCGCCTCAAGGACCTGACGGCGCCGGAGCGGATCTACCAGCTCGGCGACGGTGACTTCCCGCCGCTCAAGAGCCTCAACGCGCTGAATCTGCCACTCGTCGGAACGCCCCTGATCGGGCGGGAGCGCGAGGTCGCCGAGGTTGCCGACGAGCTCGTCGAATCGCGGCTCGTAACCGTCATCGGCCCTGGGGGAATCGGCAAGACGCGGCTCGCGCTGCAGGTTGCGGCCGAGGTCGTGGAGCGGTTCGCCGACGGCGTCTTCTGGGTGCCGCTTGCAGCCCTGCGCGACGCAGCGCTCATCCCGACCGTGGTGGCGCAATCGCTCCATCTCGACGCGGACGCCGATGTGCGCGAATACGTCCGGCGCCGACGGCTCCTCCTCGTTGTGGACAACGCGGAGCACCTGCTCGACGCCGGTCGCTTCATCGGGGAACTGTTGGCGCAGGCCGAGCACACGCGCGCTCTTGTGACGAGTCGCTCCCCGCTGCACGTGACGTTCGAGACGGAGTACGCGCTCGAGCCGCTGAGCGTGAGCGCGGCGGTCGACCTCTTCGCGGCTCGCGCTCGTAAGATCCGGCGCGACGTCGAGCTCGACGAGTCCGTTGCGGATATCTGCCGGCGTCTTGACGGCCTTCCGCTGGCGATCGAGCTCGCGGCCGCCCGTACAAAGGTGCTCTCGCCTCGCGCAATTCGCGACCGCCTAGAACGGCGTCTTCCCGTCCTCACCGGCGGGCCGCGGGACGCGCCCGAGCGGCAGCAAACGTTGCACGCGACGATCGATTGGAGCTACGAGCTGCTGGAGGTCGCCGAGCAGGAGGTGTTTCGTCGGTTCGCGGTCTTCTTCGGCGGTGCGGACGTCGAAGCCGCCGCCGCCGTTTGCGGGGCCGACCTCGACGACCTCGCGTCTCTGGTCGACAGGAGCCTGCTGAAGGCCGTCGGGGACCGCTTCCTGATGCTCGAGACCATCCGTGAGTACGCGCACGGCCGCCTGGACGAACTCGGCGAGCGCGAACATGGGGAACGTTCGCATGCGGAGGCGTATCTCGGGCTTGCCGAACGCGTATCGCCCGAGCTCTGGCGGACCGGACAGGCGCGTTGGCTCGAGATGCTGGAAACGGACAGACCGAACCTGACTACCGCTCTGCGGTGGTACGTCGAACGGGAAGAGCGTGTTGAGGCCGCACGGCTGGCGAGTGCCCTCTGGCTTTTCTGGTCCCTTACGGGCACGGCTGCGGAGGGCTCGGCGTTTCTTCAGAGGATCCTCGAACACGAGGAAGAGCTCCCGCCCGAGTTGCTAGCGCGTGTCGTCTACGCCGCGGGCCACCTCTGCCTTCCGCAGGGGCAGCTCGAGGAGGCGGCGAGGACTCTCGAGCGCGCCATTCGGCTCCTGCGCGAGCGCGGCGACGTCGAGCAGCTCGGTTGGGCGTTGTTGAGCTTCGCCTGGTTGCATCTCGAACGCGGAGACAACGCGGCGGCGAACCAGATGCGGGAGCAAGCGCTCACGCTCTTTCGACAAGCGCATTGCGTTCGGGGTGTCGCATACGCGCTGAACGACATTGCGATCCCACACGTCGACGCTGGAGAGCTCGAGCGCGCGCACGAGCTGTTCACAGAGAGCCGCTGTCTTGCCGAGTCGGTGGGGGATGCGTACGGCGCCGCGAACGCGACGGCGGGTCTCGCGGACGCCGCGCTCGAAGCCGGCGAGGTCGAGGAAGCGGAAGGTCTCTATCGCGCGGCGCTTGCCCAGTTCAACGCGATTTCGTCGCTGTACGGCTGCGTCGAAGCTTTCGATGGCCTCGCTGCGACGGCGGCGGCTCGTGGGCGCACGAGCCGTGCAGCGACGCTCGCGGCTGCTGCAACGGCGATGCTCGAGGCTGCGGGACTCGAACGGCAGGCGCCGTACGCGCGGCGGCTCGCGAGGCGGTTGGGAGGCGTCGACGCCGGCGCGTACGACGGCGCCGAAGAGGTGGGCTCATGGACGTCCGACGATGCGGTCGCGTACGCGCTCGGCGACGACGGTGACTGAGCTTCTGTGACCAACGAACTTGCGCGTCGTCGCGAACAGAAGTGCGGTGTCAAAGACGGGAGCGACGGGACTCGAACCCGCGACCTCCGGCGTGACAGGCCGGCGTTCTAACCAACTGAACTACGCCCCCTAGGGAGCGGCCAGTCTACCGAGTAGCCTGCCGACCTAGTGACCAAAGTTGACCTGATCGCGCTCGGCTTCGTCGCCCTCTCGGCCTTCATCGGCTGGAAGAAGGGGCTCATCTCCAGCGCTCTGTCCCTGGTCGGAATCGTCCTGGGCGGCTGGCTGGGATCGCGGCTTGCGCCGCAGCTCCTCCAGGACGGAACTCACTCTCCGTACACGCCTCTGGCGGCGTTAGCGGGTGCCGCGGTCGGCGCGATCCTGTTCGAGACGCTCGGAACCTTGGCGGGGTCGGCGCTCCGCTCGAGGGTGCGCAAGCGGAGGCTGAGCACGTTCGACGCAACCGGCGGGCTGATCCTCGGGGCTTGCGCGGGCGTGGCGGTCGTGTGGGTGCTCGGGGCAGTCGCGCTCCTGCTCCCGGGGCAAGCCGACCTTCGGCGCGGCGCGCAAGGCTCGGCTTTGCTGCAGAGGCTGAACAAGTTCGTCCCGCCGACCGAAGTGCTGAATGCGCTGGCGCGGATCGACCCCTTCCCCGCGATCACCGGCCCGGCCGCGTCGGTCGCGCCGCCGGACCCGCGCCTAGCGCATGCGGTCGGCGTTCGCCGCGCCACGCCCAGCGTCGTGCGTGTGCTCGGGATGGCCTGCGGGATCGGCGTCGAGGGCACCGGGTGGGTGGCGAGGGCGGATCTGATCGTGACCGCGGCCCACGTCGTCGCGGGACAGAGCGACACCGTGGTCGAGCTGCAATCCGGGGGGAGATTCCCCGCCGCCGTCGTCGCGCTCGACCGCACCAACGATGTGGCGGTGCTGCGCGTGCGCGAGCTCGGCCTACGCCCTCTGCCTCTGGCTTCCGCCAAGCCTGGTACCGCCGTGGCGGTGCTGGGCTTCCCGGAGAACGGGCCGTTCACCGTGACGCCCGCGCGGATCGGGCACACATCGATGGTCCTGGCAGAGGACGCCTACGGGACGGGACCTGTCACACGAACGATTACGTCGCTGCGAGGACGTGTCAGGCATGGGGATTCAGGCGCGCCGGCCGTCGATGCGCACGGGGCCGTGCAGTCGACGATCTTCGCGGCTCGTCTCCGCTCGGTCGGAGGTTTCGGCGTTCCGGCCGATGTCGTGCGCGCCGATCTCGCTGCCGCAGGTCGGCCGGTGTCGACCGGCGACTGCGCTCCCTAGTCGGCGAGCAGTTCCAACACACGCAGCGGTCGCCGGAACGGCGCGACGAGATACACGCCCGCAGCGTGCTGGCGTGAGGCGGCAATCAACTCCCGCGCGTGAGCGAACCCGACGGCGGCGGCATCGGAGCCTGCTCGTTCGAGCGCGTCCTGCAACGCCTGTGGCACGAGGATGCCCGGCACCTCGTTGTGCAACCGCAGGGCAAGCCGGTGGCTCGTAAGCGGAAAGATGCCGACGAGGACCGGAATCGGCCACTTCCCGCCCAGCCGCTCGGCGAAGCGGTCGAGGGGCTCGGCGTCGAAGACGATCTGGGTCATCGCGAACTTCGCGCCCGCCTCGAGCTTCCTCTCGAAGCGCTCGAGCTCGACGTCCATGTCGTCGGGTGTCGGATTGACGGCGACGCCCGGGAAGAACGATGTCGGCGCATCGATCGGACGGCCGTTGAAGTCCTCGCCTCGGTTGAGGTTCGTCATCAGCTGCGTCAACCCGATCGAGTCGATCTCGTACACGCCGCGGGCGCCCGGGTAGTCGCCGACCTCCGGCGGATCGCCGGTGATCGCGAGTACGTTGCGTACGCCTTCCGCGTGCGCGCCTAGCAGCATCGACTCGAGCCCCATCACCGACCAGTCCCTCGTCGTCAGGTGCGGGATCGTCTCGATCTCGGCTCGGCGTTCGATCGCACACGAGACCATCAGCGAGCTCATTCCGGCGCGCGCCGTGGCGTTGTCGTTGACGTCGACCCAACCGACGCGCCCCGACTCCTTCAACGTGCTTGCGACGTCGACGAGCCCGGCGTTGTTGCCTCCGAGCGGCGGATCGAGTTGCACGGAGACGACCCATTCACCGGCGTTCAGCGCGCGAGAGAGGCCAGTCTCGCGCTGTTCCTCGCCGAGCGCCACGACCAGTTCCGGTGCATCGAAGACGAGGGGTGCGCGCGGCTTACGCTCTTCTTCAACGGCTGCACGGATCGCGGCGATCTCTGCGGGAGTGGTGCCGCAGCAGCCGCCGATCACCTTCGCGCCGAGATTGCGAGCATGTGCCGCGAACTCGCCGAAGTACTCCGGCGTCGCGTGTGGGTAGATGACACGTCCGCCTGTCAGGCTGGCGAGTCCCACGTTGGGGAGGGCGGCGAGCGGTTTGCCGTCTTTGCCCATCTGTTCCAGAGCTGCAAGCGCGGCGAGCAGGCCGGCGCCGTGATTCGCGCCGATCGCGGCGACGTCGAGCTCCATCAGACGCGCCGCGGCTTCGGCGGCCGTGACGCCGGCCAGCGTCTCGGCGCTTTCGTCGAACGTCAGCAGCGCAACGATCGGCAGACTCGAGACGCTGCGCACCGCCTCGATTGCATCGACGACCTCCTCGAGGTCGTAGAACGTTTCGATCATGAAGAGGTCGGCGCCGCGGCCGTCGAGCACGGCGGCCTGTTCTGCGAAGAGCTCGCGGCGAACCCGCGACGTCGCTGGCTCGCCGAGCGGTCCGATCGAGGCGCCGATGAACACCTCGCGACCGGTGACCTCTCTCGCGTCGCGCGCGAGCTTGACGCCCGCGGAGTTGATGCTCTCCAGATCGTCCTCGAGGAAGTGGTGCGACAGCTTGCGGCGGTTGGCCCCGAAGGTGTTCGTCTCGATCAGCTCCGACCCGGCGTTGATGAAGCTGACGTGCAGGGACACGACCGCATCAGGCGCGCGGAGGTTCGCCTCCTCCGGACTGCGCAGACGAGGCACGGCTGCGGAGAGCAGCGCGCCCATACCCCCGTCGCCCACGATCACGGGCCCACTCTCGAGGCGCTCTAGAAAACGGTTGCGGATTTGGCTTTGGGCGGGCACTTCGCGTCTCCTTCCGAACTCGCTCGACACATCCACCCGGGCTCGCGCCCGGCCGGGTTTGGCACCTTGCCGCGGAGGCAGGTTGCCGAGGCTTCACAGGGCCGGTTCCCTCAGCCTCTCTCGATGCGGAGCGGGACACGTGCCCGCTTCCGTGGCGAAGTATAGGCAGGGCACCTGTCGAGGATCGTGTCCAGAAAACGCAAGAGGGGCCGCCGCCTGGCCCCTCCTGGGTCTCCTATGGAAGGAGATGTTCCGAGGTTGCCCCCGCCGCATCGGGGCCCATCTCGGTCATGCCTTCTGACTATCGCGGGGAGGGGGCACTTGATCCATCACCCGTTCTCGGTTGACTGGCCCGGTTCACGGAAGATTCCGCCTCGCGGGCAGCGCTAAAGGAGGAGGGATCTGCTGCCGATTCTCGTCCTACTCCAGGGCCGGGGACTGACGGCAATCACTCCTGCGGCTTGCGGAGCATTGAGGGCGGCGGACGAGGACTCCGCCGCCTTCTTCATCAACCGTGGATGACCCTGCCCTCCATGCCGCCGGCGACCGTGACTACCTGGCCGGTGACGTGGCCGGACAGGACCGGCGACGCCAAAACCACGACCTGGCCGGCGACGTCCTCGGGCTGCGCGACCTTGCGCAGGGCCATCGTCCGAGAGATCCGGTGAACCTGTTCCTCCGAGACGTGGCCACGGGTCATCGGGGACTCTGTCCAGCCCGGTGCGACCGCATTCACCCGTGCGAGCGGGTTCTTGCGCACGACTTCGTTCTTGAGGCTGAGCAGAAGGCCTCCGAGGATCGCGGACTTCGCGACCGCGTAGTCGGCGTGACCCGCTTCGCCGACGATTCCCGCCGTCGAGCCGACCAGGATCAGGGCACCGTCACCTTCGAGCTGGCGGAGGAAGCCGCGAGCCGTCAGGAAAGTGGCGGTCAGATTCGCGTCGAGCGTGGCGCGCCAGCGTTCGAGTGGGAGGTCCCATACAGGCAGGTCGTCCGCGGGCCAAACGCCCGCGACCGCAGCGCAGACATCCAGGGAGCCGGCCGCTGCGAACATGCGGTCGACCTCGTCCTCGCGAGTCAGGTCGGCGCCGACGACGCCGGCGGCACCGCCCAGTTCCGCGGCGAGCTGCTCGGCGCGCTCCTTGCCGCGGTGGTAGTGCACGACCACCTCGGCCCTCTCCGCCGCAAAGGCGCGAGCGCACGCGGAGCCGATCCCGCCTGAGGCTCCTGTCACGAGCACGCGCTTCCCTGCCAGTCCCGTTTCCATCTGTGGGATTCTCCCTGTTATGCGCGAGCAGATGACCTGGGAGGATCTCGGCACCGCCGTCGACGACCTCGCTGCACAAATTAGGGCCGACGGTTTCCGCCCGGACGCTGTGCTTGCGCTCGCCCGTGGCGGACTGCCGTGCGCGGGCGCACTCGCATACGCGCTGGGCGTAAAGAACATGGCGACGCTGAACGTCGAGTTCTACACCGGGGTCGACGAACGGCTGGACGAGCCGCTTCTGCTGCCGCCGGTGCCGGATCTCGCCCTGCTTCGTGCGGAACGGTTGCTCGTCGTCGATGACGTCGCCGACACGGGCCGAACGCTGGCGCTGGCCAGTGAGTTCTGCGCGCAACACGGTCCGGAGGTACGGACCGCAGTTCTCTATGAGAAGCCGGAGAGTGTCGTCCGCTGCGATTTCGTTTGGCGCCGGACCGATCGCTGGATCAACTTCCCGTGGAGCACGCCTGCTCCTTTGGCCGCTGCGATTCAGGCCGGCTCGTGAAGGTCTTCATCGTCAGCGACATGGAGGGCGTCGCCGGGATCGTCAAATGGGAGCAGACCGACGGGACGAAGGAGAAGCGCGCCTACCAGGAGGGGCGCGAGCTCTACACGGAGGAGATCAACGCGGCCGTGCGCGGTGCGAAGTCCGCGGGCGCAAAGGAAATCGTTGTCATGGACTGCCACGGCGCCGGTGGCGAATGGACCTTCAACTCGCTGATCCCCGACAAGCTCGATCCAGACTGCGAGTACGTCGTTCAGAACGACTGGACGGAGTACACGGAGTTCCTCGAGCAAGGCTGCGATGCCGCGCTCTTCGTCGCGATGCATGCGAAGGCGGGGACGCCGGACGGCGTCATGTCGCACACTGTCTCCGGGCAGGCTTGGAAGAACTTGTCGTTCAACGGTGTATCCGTTGGCGAGACGGGAATCAACGCCGCCCTATGCGGCCACTGGGACTGTCCTGTTCTTCTAGTCACCGGAGACGAAGCGACGTGCTCGGAGGCCACGGCGTTGCTCGGCGACGGGTTGACGACCGTCGCCGTGAAGAAGGGCCTGGGCCGCTACAGCGCGCGCCAGGTGCCGCCCCTGAAAGCGCGGGAACTGATCGAGGATGGCGCCAAACGAGCGTTGAAGGATCTGTCGGCCGTGAAGCCCTACGACCCGGGCAGGCCTGCCGAGATACGGGTGGAGTTCACGACCCCCGATCGGCTCGTCGAATACAGGAATCGCCGCGGCACCGAGCAGGTCGATGACCACACCATCGTCGTCCGCGGTGACGACTGGTGGAACGCATGGTCGCAGTTTTACTTCTGATCCTCCGAATCGGACCGATTCTGGGATGAAGCACCGGCTGCACCCGCTGACTCGGCGGGGCCCGCTCGTCGTCGCAGGCTGTGTCGCGGTAGCTGGATCTCTTGCGGCGTATTACTCCGCCAGGGTGATCACCTGGGCCGTAATGACCGACGAGCTCCAGACGACGAAGCTGGCAACGAGCATCGCCGCGACCGACTCTCTGGTTCCGCACATCCACGGGAAGTACTACGCGGCGTTGAGTCAGCTGTACCCCATGTGGCTCGCGCCTTTCTACGGGTTGCTGACGGCCCCGGCTGCCGCCACCGCAGCCCATGTCTTGAATGGCTTTCTGCTGGCGAGCGCGGCGTGGCCGGCATATCTGCTTGCTCGTTCCGTGACGCGATCACGTGCGGCCGCCACCGTCGCGGCGTTGTTGACGGCTTTCACTCCCTGGTTGGTGCTGAGCACGACGCTCCTGACCGAGAATGCGGCCTATCCTGCGTTCGTTTGGGCGCTCTTCCTGTGCCACCGCGCGATCGCCGACCCCGGTGCGAAGAGGGACATCGCCGCGCTTGCCGCCCTCCTCCTTGCCTTTCTCGCGCGTACTCAGTTCTTCGTGCTCGCGGTCGTCTTGCCGCTGTCACTCCTTGGCCATGAGTTGACGCTCACTGCTTCCGCCGCCGGCGGCAACACCTGGTGGTTGCAGTTGCGATCCCGGGCGAAGCGAGCGCTTGCCTTGCATCCGATCCTCGTCGCGTTTTACGCCGCAGCGGGCGTGGCCGCTGGCGGGCTCGCCGCGGCGGGCTCGCTGGGGGCCGTCGTCGGCAACTACGCGGTTCCGTTCAGCGGCGATCTCCTACCTTCCGGTATCTGGCAGTCGGCGGCCGCGCATCTCGACTACGTCGTGATCGGCGGAGGCATCCTGCCGTTCGTGCTCGCAGCCTCCTGGGCACTGATGACGGTCGTCAGGCCGGAGGGGAGAGCAGCGCACGCCTTCGCCTGGCTGCTTCTGATTCTCGTCCCGCTGCTGACGTTCGAAGTGGCTTCCTTCGATCTGCGCTTCACGCCCGATGCGTTCGTCCAGGACCGCTATCTCTTCTATCTCACGCCGCTGTTCGCCGTCGCGACGGGGGCGGCTCTCGTCCGGCCCGCACGCACCAAGGCTGCGGCACTGGTCGTCCTCGCCGTCGGGGCGAGCTTCGCCTGGCTCGCGGGCCTCGCTTCGTACGGCGATCACTTGACCATCTTCTGGGCGTCGCCCGCCTCAGCATTCCATCCGGCCATCGCGGTGGCGGCGGGATGGGCCGACCTCTCTGACGAATGGTTCGTGCGCGCGGTCGTAGTCGCGCTTTCCTTCGTTGCGGCGGCGATCGTGACGTGGCCCCGGGTGACCTGGGCGAGAGTGGCGCTGTCGCTTTCTACAGCAGGCGTGATCGCTGCCTTCGGTGTGTTAGAGGCTGTTTACGTCTTCGACCGTTTCGCCGAGCCCGCGCTGACGACGGTCACGTTTCATCAGGACCGGCGTGACTGGATCGACGCCGCGGTGCCGGCTGGCAGTTCCGTCGCGCTCGTACCGAGCCCGCTCGAGTCATCGGTCCAGTGGTGGAATGCCGAGTACTGGAACAAGAACGTGGAGCGCGTGTTGCGCGTCGACGACGGGCCAACGTTCACGCCGTTCCCGGTCGACGACGTGTCGGTGGACTTCGGGGCCGGAGAGCTCCGGGGAGCGCAGCCGAGCGATTTCCTGGTGGTGACGCCCCGAGAGACGCGTTTCCACCTCGCCGAGGCAGGCGCGCACACCGCGGACGTGACACCACTCAGGCTCGTACGCGTCGAGAAGCGCTCTCGCCTCGAGTGGTCGACCCGAGGTGTGTCGGCCGACGGCTGGACGGCGCCGCGCGAGGAGGCGCGCCTGCGTTTTTATGGGAACGGTCGTCCGGTTCGACGTGCGCTCGTCGTCGTTCTCAGCGCTGCTCGTGAAGCGCCAGAGCCGATCGTTTTCACGCTCCAGAGTCGCGGAGTGATTCGGCGCGGCAGCGTGGATCCGGGCGCCGCGCGGCCGCCCGTCCGGGTCGCCCTCTGCGTTCCGGCCTCCGGCTATCAGGACGTCGTCATGACGACCAAGGGCGAAGCTCGCGTCCCAGACGGTCGAGTGCTCGCGCTCCATTTCGACGGCATCGAGGCGCCCGCGGTCGGGAAGTGTTCCCGGTCTAAGCCGGAACGATCTCGAGCTCGTCCAGCAGGGTGAAGTAAGCCTTTGCGAACGGGGACTCTCGCGTCCGGCTGCGCACGTCGTCCCAGTCGACCTGCTCGCGGATGGCCCGTGCGAGCTCGAGTAGTCAGGCTCTTGTTCCTTAAGCGCGAGCAGCTTCTGGACGAGGACGTCCTCCAGTGCTGCGACCTTGATCCGCATGGCGTGAACCTCGAGCTCCTTGGCCCGCTCGAAGGTGCCGTCGTCGATCGGCCCGTCCTGAGGGTCGAAGATGAGGTCCACGAGGACGTCATCGTCGTAGGCCTTCAACAGCCAGCCCTCCGGCGGCTTTTCCGTGCGCATTCCTGCCTGAGCGAGCGTCTGCTGCGCGTGCTCCGCATCTTCGGGCCTGACGAGGAAGTCGACGTCGTGCTCGGTCTTCGGTGCGCCGCGAGCCCAGCAGGCGAGCCCGCCACCCAAGACGAACGGGATGCCAGCCTCGTTCAAGGCGCCGCCGGCTTTCTTCATCGCGGCGAGGAGCCGCTCGAACTCCCGTTCCTGGTCCGCGTTCACGCCGGGCGGTTTCCCATCCTGGCCGTACGTGGAACATCCAGATGTGGCCCGGATCGCTGCAGCCGGCGATGTGCATGCCTCCGAGGCGACCCGCTCGCGTATCGCCGAGGCGTTTTCGGCCGTCGAGCGCGAAGCCGATCTTGTCCTGCTGGCCGGCGACCTGACGACGCACGGTGAGCCCGAGCAAGCGCGGGTGCTTGCCGAAGCGGTGCGCGACCTTCGTGTGCCGGTCGCCGCCGTCCTCGGTAATCACGATCTCCATTCCGGGCACGGCGAGGAGATCTCGTCGATCCTGAGCGCGGCCGGCGTGCACATGCTCCATCGCCAGGCGATCGTGCTCGAGCTCGAGGGTCAGGAGATCGGCGTGGTCGGGACGAAGGGCTTCGTTGGTGGTTTCAGCGGCTCGCAGCTGCCGGACTTCGGCGAGCCGCTGCTCCGCCATGTCTATGCCGAGACGACGGACGAGGTCGACGCGATCCGGCGGGGCCTACAAGAGGTCGCGCATTGTCCGATCCGCATTGTCTTGCTGCATTACGCGCCGACGTCCGACACGCTCCACGGCGAGCCCGAAGGGATCTGGACGTATCTCGGCAGTGATCGCTTGGCAACCCCGATCGCGGAGTACCGTCCCGACGTCGTCCTGCACGGTCATGCGCATAGCGGCAGCTTCGAGGGCGGCATCGGCGGCGTACCGGTCTACAACGTCGCAGTGCACGTGACCGGCCGCGACTTCTACGTGTTCGAGCTCGAGGGGCACGACGTCGAAGTCGAAACGCGTGCGTGACTCGTCACGGTTACGTACCCGTGCCTGGCACCGGTACGTGGCCTAAGAAGTCACGCCCTGGTCGATGAAGTCGCGATATAGCGAAATCGCCCGGCCGGGGTCGCTGTCGAACAGTGACCAGAGCTCACCGAGCGCGAGGTACGGCGGAGCCTCCTCGTAGCCTGCTGACGCTCGGTAGCTGCTCCAACGCCACTCGGTTGGGTCGTCGCGCATGCCGGCGCGGACCGGATTCAAAACGACGTAGCGACACGCCTCCTTGAGATGGGCGTTCGTGAGAATCTCCGTACTGCCGAAGCGCTTGCCGAACAGATGGTCCTCGCGCTCGTGTCTCAGGTTCGACCACCGGGCAAAGCTTCCGTTCAGCTCGCAGATCCCCTGCGAAAGCGCACCGTCCGGAGTTGCAGCGACCAGGTGATAGTGCGTGGTCATCAGACACCAGGAATAGACGCGCCAGTTGTACTTCCTTTCGCTGCGATCGAGCAGCATCAGGAACACCTTGTAGTCGGTGGCATCGAGGAAGATGCGACAGCGGCTGTTGCCACGAGTGCCGACGTGGAAGAAGCCACCGGGATACGCGTTTCTTGGCCGGCGGGGCATCTCGTCAGGATGCCGCGGCAGGCTCGCGCAATCGGCGCGGCGCGCGACTCTTTGCGCTTCCGTAACGGTTTCGTACCCGTGCCTGGCACCGGTACGCTCGCTGGATGCCCGTTGTGACTCGGATCTCGATCGCCCCCGTCAAGGGGTTGGGCCTGGTGCATCCCGAGGAAGTGATGCTCGAGCATCACGGGGTTCTCGAGAACCGGCGGTTTCACATCGTCGATATCGATGGGCGCCGCTTCAATCAGTTGCGCGACGGCGCGCTGGTGCAGATCCGGCCCGAGTACGACGCTGACAGCGAGCGTCTGTCACTCCACTTTCCCGACGGCTCCGCCGCAGACGGCACGGTCTCGCTCGGGGCGGAGCTCACGACGGACTTCTACGGCCGCCCGGTCGCCGGCAATTACGTCGAAGGCCCCTGGTCGGAGGCGATCTCGGCGTGGGCTGGCCGGCCGCTTCAGCTCGTTCAGTCGCCGCCCGGGCTCGCGGTCGACCGCGGTCGCGGTCATGTGTCGCTGATTTCGACCGCGTCGCTCGCCGAGCTCGGCCGGGAAGGCGGGCAGGGCGAGCCGGTGGACGGTCGCCGCTTTCGGATGCTCTTCGAGCTCGACGGCTGCGAGCCACACGAGGAGGACGGCTGGGTCAAGGAGGATCTCCGGATCGGCGACGCCGTGATCAGGATCCGAGGGGACGTCGGCCGCTGTGCGATCACCACTCAGAATCCGGAGACCGGCGAGCCGGATTTCGACACGTTGCGGACGATCTCGACCTACCGCGGGTTCACCGAGAACGAGGCGGGCCAGAGGCATATCCCCTTCGGCGTCTACGGCGAGGTCACAGAACCCGGTCGCGTGGCGATTGGCGATGCAGTCTCGGTCGTTGAGCTGATCCCGCTCGATCAAACGACCTAGAATCCAGCGATGGTGGCTGTCACCAGCTTCGTGGTGCACGAGAACGATCTGCAACCCCTTCCGGACGATGGCGACACGGCGACCGTCCGAGTCGCCTTCGACGCCGCCAACGGGTGCGAGCGGCTCGAGCAGCGCGTGATCCGCTTCGGGCCCGGCCGCTCAGCTGAGCGCAAGCTCGCCGGGCAGCAGGAGGTTCTGTACATCGTGGACGGCCGGGGCCGCCTCCACCTCGACGGGCGCACGCACCAGCTCGAGCCCAACATGGGCGTCTTTCTCGCGCCAGGTGAGGCTTATGCCGTCGAGAACACGGGCCCACAGGACCTGCACGTCCTCTCCGTGCTCGCCCCCGAGGACCGGGCGGAGGCTCGCGGCGAGCGCAAGGTGACGGTCCGCTTCGACGATCAGCCCGAGCTCGAGGCCTCGGTCGAGCGGAGCTTCCGGTATCTCGTGAACGAGGATGCGGGCTGCTTCGACGTGACCCAGTTCATGGGAATCGTCCAGCCGAGCAAGGCGCCCTTTCACAGCCATACCTACGACGAGGTGGGATACATAGTCGCCGGGGAAGGGCTCGCTCACGTCGGTGACCGGTCGATCCCGCTCCAGCCGGGCTCGTGCTTCCACCTGCCCCCCGACGAAGTGCACTGCATCGAGAACTCCGGGGACGGCCCGATGCACATCCTGGGGGTCTTCCATCCGTCGGGCAGCCCGGCCAACCGGACGTATCAGGACAACAAGTAGGCTCGAAAGGCGTCACATGAGAGAGAGGACCGGGGTAATACCAAGGAGGAAACTAATGAGGAGTAGAAGGGCAACTGCGGTCGCGGCCTTGCTGGCGCTTGGTGCCGCACTCGCGGTCGTGGCCGCGGCTTACGCGACTACCCCCGAACGCCCTGCCGCACCTGCAGCGCAATCGGGCAGTGACGCAGCTTTGGTCAAATGCGGCAAGAACCGCACAATCGGCGTCGCGGCACCGATCACGGGGCCGGCCGGATCGCTCGGGCAGCAGCAGCTGACCTGGGCGAAGTACTTCGTCACCCGTTACAACCGGTCGCACAAGAACAAGCTGCAGGTTGTCCAGGGCGACACGCAGCTCCCAGACACAGCCCAGGCGATCCAGGTTGCGGAGCGGCTGGCGTCGAACTCGAGCGTCCTCGGAGTCGTCGGCCCGGCGGGGAGCCAGGAAGTTCAGGTATCCACCGGACCGTTTAAGGCCGGCGGGCTCGCCTTCATCACGGGCTCGGCGACCAGGACGACGCTGACCACCGACGGAACGCGTAAGGGTTACTTCTACCGAACCGTTCCGAACGACGATCAGCAGGGAGGCAGGGTCGCGAACTACATTCGCAGCAAGCTAAACGCTAGCCGGGTGGCGGTCATCGATGCACAGAACAGCTACAGCACCGGCCTCTCCGACACCGTCGAGAAGCTGCTCAAGGCGGCCGGTGTCAACGTCCAGCGCGAGTCGGTTAACGAGGCGACCGTCAGCGATTTCTCGTCGCTTGTGGCGAGGATTCCGGCTAGCACGCAAGTTGTCTATGTCCCGTGGCAGCTCGCGCCGAAGGCACAGCTTTTCGGCCAGCAGCTTCGTGCTGCCGGAAAGACAGCGACCCTGTTCGGGTCCGACGGCCTGAACGACCCGGACAACTTCAAGATCCCCGGGTCGTACGTGTCGGCTTTCCCGGTCAACGTGTCGAGCCCGATCGTGAAGGCCTACCGGCAGGGGCCGGGTGGCGGCAAGAACGACCTCTTCGGCCTGCCGAGCTACGCCGCGGCCGACGTCCTTGCCCGGGCAGTCGACAAGGCATGCGCGAACGGCTCTGCATCGCGTGCCGAGGTTCGAAAGTTCGTGGCGCAGACGAACATCCCGAAGAGCCAGTCGGTGCTCGGCTTCCGGATCCGCTATACGCAATCCGTAAAACTGCCGCTCGGCCCTGGCGACATGCAGGTTCCGGCGAACTACATCCTCTATCGGATCAACAACAACGGGGTCTACGTTCGCGTTCCCTGATCCGTAGCCAGCTTCAATGTTAGGACGTGCGGCCCGTCAATCGATGGGCCGCACGTCTTTCTGACAATGTTCCGCTCCATGGATTTGCCCCTCGTCTTCGACTCGCAGCTCGCCACGCAACTCTTCGTCAACGGCTTGACGCTTGGCAGCCTCTACGCGCTCATCGCGCTCGGCTATTCGATGGTGTACGGGATTCTCAAGCTTCTCAACTTCGCGCACGGCGATGTCTACATGGTTGGAGCGTTTATCGGCTACGCAATCCTCAACGGCCTTGGCGGTCCCATCTCTCCCACCATCGCCGTCGCACCACTGATCGTTCTGATGTTCCTCGGTGCGATGCTCGGATCGGGAGCGCTCGGTGTGGTGATCGAACGGTTCGCCTACAGACCGCTCCGGGACGCGCCTCGAATCGCCCCGCTCATCAGCGCCCTCGGAGTCTCTTTCTTCCTGGAGAACAGCGTGCTGCTGTTGCTCGGCGCGCAGTTCCGCACTTACAACTCCTTCCTGCTGGGCTCCGACCACCCGAAGCAGTTCATCCCGGGCCCGCTGTCTGACGCCGTCTTCGTCGTGAACGGTGTCAACGTTCAGCTCGTTCAGATCCTCGTATTGGCCACGGCCCTCGGCCTCATGGTGGCGCTGACGCTTCTCGTCGCGCGGACGCAGATCGGAAAAGCGATGCGGGCGACTGCGTTCGACCGCGAGGCCGCCGCGATGATGGGCATCGACGTCGACAGAGTCATCGCTGTGACGTTCTTCCTCGGATCGCTGCTCGCCGGGGCGGCCGGTGTCATGTTCGGTCTCCTCTTCAGCCAGGTCTACCACTTGATGGGTTTTACCGCCGGCCTCAAGGGCTTCACGGCAGCCGTCGTCGGTGGCATCGGCAGCATTCCGGGAGCGATGCTCGGGGGCGTACTCGTTGGCCTCGCGGAGGCCTATGCGACCGGGTACTTCGGCGGCCGGTGGTCTGATCTGATCGTCTTCGGAATTCTCATCTTCGTCCTGCTCGTGCGACCGAGTGGTCTGCTCGGCACGCGCGCCATTCAGAAGGTCTGAGTGGGCCCGGGCGGCGACATCCCCAATCGTCCTGTGCCGCCCGACGAACGCGGCCGGCCTCGTGTCGGCGTCGACGAATGGGTAGCGCAGGTCGAGGAGCGCCGCGAGGCCCGCACCGGCCTGACCGGTCTCGTCACGAGGTTTGTCTCAGCCGTTCCGCCCGCCGGCAGGCTCGCGGTTTTCGGAGCAGCCGCCGCGACGCTCCCCTTCTGGATGAACCGCGGCGACCTCTTTACCTACGGAATCTTCACGCTTCTCTACATCCTGCTCGGCCTCGGGCTGAACATCGTCGTCGGGTACGCGGGCCTGCTCGATCTGGGTTACGTCGCATTCTTCGGATTCGGTGCTTACTTTTACGCCGAACTCTCCTCGCCTCAGTACGGGATCCACTGGCCGTCAGCGGCCTCGATTCCCGTCGTCGTCGTCGCGACCGCGCTCCTCGGCCTGGTGCTAGGCATCCCTTCCCGTCGGCTGCTCGGCGACTACCTCGCCATCGTGACGCTCTTCTTCGGCCAAGCGTTTGTCGTCTTCGTCAACGTCGGCAATCCCACGGTTGCGGGGAAGGGCTTGACCGGTGGGCCGAACGGCCTCGCCGAGATCGATCCACTCGATGTCTTCGGGTACGAGCTTACGACTAGGACGCAGCAGTTCTATCTGATGCTGATCGCCTGTCTCGTCTTGCTCACGGGCCTTCATTTCCTGAGCGAATCACGGACCGGGCGCGCCTGGCGGGCGCTGCGAGAAGACCCGCTGGCGGCGGAGACGATGACTATCCCGGTCAAGCGGCTCAAGTTGATGGCGTTTGCCTTTGGCGCGGGGATCGCCGGTCTCGCGGGGTGCATCTTCGCGACGCTCCTGACTGCCGTTTCGTCCGGAAACTTCGACGTGCCGATCCTGATCACCATCTATGCCGTCGTCATCCTCGGCGGCCTCGGCAGCCTCACCGGTGTCGTCCTCGGCGCGATCGTCATCAACGTGTCGTTTCAGTTCCTCGCCCCCGAGAACCCGCCAGGAAATGCGCGCCTCCTCTTCTATGCGATCACTCTGCTGCTCCTGGCTCTAGGGGTGAGGCCTTGGTGGCGGCTGGGCGCGATCCTCGCTGGAGTCGTCGGGCTCGGGGTGGCGACGCAGACGTTCGTCGAGGCCGTCGCCCCGGGGTGGACAGGCGGGCCTGTCGTCGACGGAGGCCGCCTGGCGGGCGCGATCAGCCAATGGGTCGTCATTCCCCCCGCTGGACACGGTCGCTTCGGAAGCTTCGCCTACGTCGGGCTCGTAGTCGCGATCCTCGTCCTTACCCGACTGCGCGGGTGGATCAGAACAGCCGCCCTCGTTCCCGTCGTCTACCTCGCGGCTCTGGTCTGGGAGAACAGCTTCGTCGAGCAGCCTGCCGTAGCGCGCTGGATCCTGTTCGGATCTCTGCTGATCGTCCTGATGACGATCCGCCCGCAAGGTCTGCTCGGCACGCCTCGAGTCGAGGTCGCGTGAGCGGGCACGCGCTTCTCGAGCTTCGCGGCGTGGACAAGGCCTTCGGCGGCCTCCGCGTCGTGTCTGACCTCGACCTTCGCATCGGCGAAGGCGAGATCGTGAGCGTCATCGGGCCGAATGGCGCGGGCAAGACGACGGTGTTCAACCTCGTCAGCGGTCTCTACCGGCCCGATGCGGGTGACATCCTCCTGGATGACCGCAGCGTTGTGGGCTTGCCGCCCCACGAAATCACGAAGAGAGGCATCGCGCGAACGTTTCAGACGTTGCGCCTCTTTCTCAACATGACAGTGAAGGAAAACGTGATGGCCGTGCAGTACGGCCGCACGAAGTCGACGCCGCTCGAATCCGTGCTCCGTCTTCCGCGCGCGCGACGAGAGGAGCGTGAGATGAGCCGGATCGCCGAGGAGAAGCTGGCGTTTTTCGGGCAACGCCTGATCGGGTACCGCTGGGACCAGCCGGCCTACAGTCTGTCGTACGCTAATCGCCGCCGGCTGGAGATTGCCCGTGCTACGGCGACCGAGCCGCGAATCATTCTCCTGGACGAGCCCGCCGCCGGCATGAATCCCGTCGAGACGCACGAGATGACCGAGTTGATCGGCCGACTCCGGGACGAGGGTGGCCACACGATCCTGGTGATCGAGCATGACATGCACGTCGTGGAAGGCATCTCCGACCGGGTCGTCGCGCTCGACCACGGCGTCAAGATCGCAGAGGGGTCCTTCAACGAGGTTGCCATCGACCCGCGCGTGGTCGAGGCGTACCTCGGATTGAGGCAGGCAGACACGAAGTGAACGCACTGCTCCGCTTGTCGGGGATCAACACCTACTACGGCGAGATCCACATCCTCGAAGGCCTCGAGCTCGAGGTCGGTGCGGGGGAGCTCGTTTCCTTGCTCGGCGGCAACGCGTCGGGGAAATCGACGACGCTGAAGACGATTCTCGGACTAGTCCGGCCGTCCACCGGGACCGTGGAGTTCGACGGCGAGGACGTCACAGGGCGCTCGACGAGCTATCGGATCGGACGCGGTATGGCGATCGTGCCGGAGAACCGCAGGCTATTCGCACCCATGACCGTCCTGGAGAACCTCGAGATGGGCGCCTACCTGCGGAAGAAGGGCGGCGACGGCCGGAAAGAGGATCTCGATCGGGTGTATTCGCTGTTTCCTCTGTTGCGCGAACGGCGACACCAGCTCGCAGGGACGCTCTCGGGCGGGGAGCAACAAATGGTCGCCATGGGCCGCGCTTTGATGGCTCGTCCGAAGCTGCTGTTGATGGACGAGCCGTCGATGGGGCTTGCGCCGATCCTTGTCGAGCGCACCTTCGAAATCATCCAAGAGGTGCACCGCTCGGGAGTCGCCATGCTCGTCGTCGAGCAGAATGCGAACATGGCGCTTTCAATCGCAGACCGGGGCTATGTCCTCTCGACCGGGCGTCTCGTGTTGCAAGGCGCGGCGAAGGAGCTGCTGGCGCACGAAGACCTGCGAAAGGCCTACCTTGGCCGTTGAGGCTGCGACGCTCGCCGAGCGCTGCCGCCACCGTTTCCCGATCTTCGAGCAGCAGGTGTACATCAACTCCTGTTCGCAGGGAGCCCTGTCGGACACGGTGCGCGCGGCATACGAGCAGTACCTCGCGGACTGGGACGAGAAGGGCGCTCCCTGGGAGTACTGGGTCGAACGCCAGGAAGCGGCGCGTAGCGCCTTCGCGGGTCTCGTCAACGCAGGCCCGGACGAGATCGCCGTGACGACCTCGCTGTCTGCAGGGGTGAGCGCGCTCGCGAGCGGCCTGCGCTTCACGAAGCGATCGAAGGTCGTGATCACCGACTGGGAGTTTCCGACCATCGGGCAGATCTGGCACGCCCAGGAGGCGCGGGGCGCGCGCGTCACGCACGTCTCCGCGGCTGACGACGGCACGATCCCGCTCGAGCACTTCGAGCGCGCGATTGACGACGACACCCTCATCGTCGCGCTCACTCATGTCTGCTACCGCAACGGAGCGATGCTGGACGTCCCAGCGGTCGTCGAGCTCGCTCACGAGCGCGGCGCACTCGTCCTGCTCGACGCGTTCCAGGCAATAGGTTCGCTGCCTGTCGACGTTGCCGAGCTGGGCGTCGACTTTCTCGGTGCGGGCGTCCTCAAGTATCTGCTCGGGTCGGCGGGGCTCGGGTTCTTCTACTGCCGCCGCGATCTCGTCGAGCGTGTCTGGCCGACGCAGACCGGCTGGTTCGCCGACGAGAACATCTTCGCGATGGATCACACCGACTACTCGCCGGCCCGAACCGCGGCCCGTTTCCAGTCCGGCACGCCCCCGGTGCCGTCCATCTATGCCGGCATCGCCGGGATCGAGCTGATGCAGGAGATCGGGATCGCGGAGACGCGCGAGCACGTGCTCAACCTCAATTCGCATCTGCTCGACGGCCTGGACGAACTACAGGCGAAAGTCGTCACGCCGCGCGCACCGGAAAGGCGAGGCGCGCTCATCTGCGTCAAGTCCACTGACGCGAACACTCTCGTCGCTACGCTCGATCAGGAGGGCATCGTCACATCCGAGCGCGACAACAATCTCCGCATCTCTGCTCACTGTTACAACACGGTTGAGGACGTCGACACGGTCCTCACCGTCCTCCAGCGCCACCGCGCTCTCCTGGCGTAGCGATAGCATTTCTGCAATGCCGCGAATGAACAAGGGAGCCCTCGAGCGACTGCAGGAGCGAATCCGGACCGCCGACCGCGGCTGGTTCTTCGCCGCGGTGGCCGACAAGGTGTCGGAGCGGCGGCAGGAGGCTGGACTCTCCCAGCGCGAGCTGGCCGAGCTCGTCGGCACCACCCAGTCGGCGATAGCGCGACTGGAGCGTGGGGGCCGGCCGCCGCGGATCGACACGCTGCTCCGCATCGCCGATGCGCTCGAGTGCGATCTCGTGGTCGATTTGAAGCCGCGCCGGCACTAGACTGAACAGTCTTGCCGGAGGGGGACATCGAGGTTGGGACGCTTCAGGACGCGTCGGCGGCCGTTGCTCGGCTCCTGTCGGTCACCCACGCGTCCTACGAGCGCCGGGCACAGCTCGAGCACGCGCTCGAATCCAGGATCCGCATCGAGCAGGCGAAGGGGATCGTCGCCGAACGGTACGGCCTCGATGTCGACGAAGCCTTCCAGCTGATCCGGCGTGCGGCGCGCTCGCACCGGATGAAGCTTTACGACCTGGTCGAGGCGATCCGCCCGGGCGAGGAGACGCCGCCCGAGCTCGCGGAGCTGATCGCCCCGAATCGGGGCGTTTAGTCGCTCCCGATCCGCGCAACAACGTGCGGGTCATGAACGACAGCGTGCGCGAGCGGATCGTGAGGAACAACTACACCTTCCGGGATGCCAACGAGCAGATCCGCGCCAGGGCGGACGAGTACGACGCGCCGATCGAGCGGATCCCGTTTCTTTGCGAATGTCCCGTTCCCGCATGTACCGAGGTTTTGCGCCTTACGCTGGCCGAATATGGGCAGGTTCGGGCGAATCCGGCCCACTTCTTCACCGTCCCCGGCCACGAGCAGGCAGATGCACCTGTCGGACATGTGGTCTCTCGAGAGGACGGCTACGTTGTCGTCGAAAAGGACGTCCCCGAGCAGTAAGCTGGCGGTAGAAATGAGCTCACGCGAAGAGCGCATCGGGTTGAACGAAGCCGTCTTTCGGGAGGTCAACGAGCGGATCGAGGGTCTTGCCGAGACGTTCGACCTCAAGGCGCAGTCTCTCGACCTCATCTGCGAATGCGGCGACGCCGCCTGCGTCGAGCGCATCAGCATGACGCACGCTGAGTACGAGGAGATCCGCTCGGAAGCACATCAGTTCGCCGTTCATCCCGGTCACGAGTATCCGGATGTCGAGAGCGTCGTCGCCAGACTGAAGGGGTACGACATCGTGCGGAAGAACAAGGGAGTTCCGGCGCAGATCGCAGAGCAGACCGATCCACGCGCCACCTGACGAACGCGTCGTCGTCGCGGCGCTCGGCGATTCGATCACGGAAGGCTCGCCCGGCTACGACTCTCGCCGCGGCGGTGACGAGACGAGCCAGTGGGAATACTGGGCTGCGCGGATCGAACCGCGGCTCGTATTCAGTAACTGCGGTATCCACGGTCAGCGGACAGACGAGATCATGGCCCGCCTCGACGACTGTGCGCGCAAGGCCGATCTGCTTGTCGTCCAGGGCGGCATCAACGATATCGCGCAGGGACGGTCGGTCGAGGACGCGGCCCGCCATCTGCGCGCGATGGTTCGGCGCGGCAGGCAGCTCGGGCTGCGTGTCGCCCTCATCGACGTGCTGCCATGGAACAACGGCTGGCCAGAGGCGGAACCGCAGATCCGGCGGCTGAACGCGCTGATTGCCGAGCTCGCGCAGGACGAGAGCGTTCCGCTACTCCCGTTCCACGACACGCTCGAGGATCCCGCCCGCCCGGGACGCATGCGCGCCGAGTGGACCTCGGACGGAGACCATCCGTCAGTCGAGGGCTACCGCAAGCTCGGTGAGGTGGTCGCCCGGTTGGCGGACTAGAGGTCGTACACGTCGCCGTCGGCGGCGCGTTCGATGCCGTCGGGCAGAGGAAGCTCGTCAGGGCGGTGGATGATGACGAGCCGGCGCGCCCCGGATTCCTCGAAAGCGGCGATCGCTTCTTTTGCTGACAGGTGACCGCGCAGGCCGTCGCCGCCCTCGCGGCTCTCCTTCAGCGTCGCCTCGCAGAGGAAGAGGTCCGCGTCACGTCCGACCTCGGCCAGCTGCGGGCTCGGCGCAGAGTCACCTGAGTAGGCGAGCGTCGTCTTGCCGTCGGTCACCCGCAGGGCATAGGTCTGCAGTTGGTAGTGGGGTACTCGTACCGGCGTGATCGTCAGTCCGTCCGCTTCGAACGATTCGCCCTCGCTGTACTCGCGCAGATCGAAAGCGTCGAACATGCCTGCGAAGCCCAGCTTCTCCCCGAAGCGGCCCAGCTCTTCCTTCCCTCCCGGCGGCAGCCACAACTGAGGCGGCGGGACGTCGTGGCCGGGCCCGAACATCGAGCCGAACGTCCACGGCACGAGATCTCCCCAGTGGTCGAGGTGGAAATGCGTGATCACGATCGCATCCACGCGGGGCCACGGTTCCTGCTCGCGCAGGCGCGGGAGCACCCCGGGACCGCAGTCCAGCAGGACGCGTCCGGAGCCCTCGACCAGGTACCCCGACTGTGCGCCTCCGGGGTTTGGCCAGGCGGGCGAGCACCCGACGATCGTGAGCCTCACTTGCTCAGTGTGGCATAGTCCTTGCATGGCAGAGGGCGCGGCCGATCTCCTGAAGCGGGTGCCAATCTTCTCCGACCTGGACAAGAAGGAGTTGGAGCGGATTGCCACGTCCATGAAGCAGCGGACCTTCAACGCGGGGGACACCGTGACGTCTGAGGGACAGACCGGCGTCGGCTTCTTCGTGATCGAAGCGGGCCAGGCTTCGGTGACCGTCGGCGGGGACGAACGCCGCAAGCTCGGTCCTGGCGACTACTTCGGCGAGGTGGCGCTGCTGAACGAGAGCGCCCGGACGGCGACGATTACGGCCGAAACCGATCTGCGCTGCTACGGACTGACCTCGTGGGAGTTCCGCCCCCTCGTCGAGACTCACGGCTCGATCGCCTGGAAGCTCCTCCAGGCGATGTCGAAGACCTACCAGAGTCCCGTTTAGCTCTTACGCGGCGCGAGCTGCGAGCTTCACCTTGATGGTGTGGCTCTGTCCGCCGCGCGTGTACGTGACGGAGATCGTGTCACCGGGCCGGTGCGCGTTGATCACTGCACGCAACTCGCTCGCTGAATTGATTGTCGTGCCCGCAGCTGCGGTGACGACGTCTCCCACGCGCAGGGCCGCGCGTGCTGCCGGCGTGCCCGCCCGTACCTGACCGACCGCTGCGCCGGTCTGCGAAGAGGAATCGCTCAGGACGACGCCGAGGAAAGCATGCTCGGCCTTCCCGCTCGAGATCAGCTGGGAGGCGATCGAGCGGATGGTGTTCGAGGGGACCGCGAAGCCGACACCTTCGTTGCCGCCGGAATTGCTCTCGATCTGAGAGTTGACGCCGACGACCTTGCCCTGGGCGTTGAGGAGGGGGCCGCCCGAGTTGCCGTGGTTGATCGCGGCGTCGGTCTGGATCGAGTTGTCGATCGCGAACTGGTTCGGCGAGGTCATCTCCCTGTGCAGTGCGCTGACGATTCCGGACGTGACCGTTCCTTCGAGCCCGAACGGGCTGCCGATGGCGACGACCTGGTCACCGACGACGAGTTTGCTCGAGTCGCCGAGCGAGAGAGGGAAGAGCTGCGACACAGGCGCATCGACCTTCAGGACAGCGAGATCCGTCGAGGCGTCGGTGCCGACGACACGCGCGTTGAATGTCTTGCCGTTCCAGAATTTGACGGAGACCGAGCTCGTGCCTGCGATGACGTGTTCGTTCGTGATGATGTGGCCGTCAGCGTCGTAGACGAACCCCGAGCCTTGTCCCTGCCCTGCCGTGATCTCGACCACGCCCTTGTTCGCGAGCTGGTAGATCGACTGCACGGACAGGTTGGCGGCGCTCGACGCGGGCTGGGTGTCGCTGACGGTGACCTGCCGCACCACTGTCGATCCGTTTCCGGACGACAGCGCGGCGTACGTCGCCGCGCCCCCGCCGGCGCCGATGAGGGCGCCGGCGGCGAGCGCAGCCGCCAGGGTGACGGTGGGAGTACGGAGGGGTCTCACGGCATCCATTCGACCAGCGTTCCTTAAGATCCGGGTGAGACTCGGCTAAGAACTCGATAAGACCTCAGGCACACAAAGTCCTTACGGCCGTCTTAACCCGGTCTTAGAACTCGAATCACAATGACCGCTGGAGTCTTCTGAAGCAGACGAAGCAGCAGCCGAGCGCGAGGAAGGCTTCGTGGATCTCGTGGCGGCGGTCGTAGCGGACGAGCAGTCGTTTGAACTGGTGCAGCCAGGCGAAG
>JBBRZA010000022.1:0-37480 GCA_038237145.1 Gaiellales bacterium | reverse complement strand
CCGGGAACGCCGGGCGGCAGCACGCCGCGTACGAAGTCCGAGCGGTTGGCGAATTCGGGAGTGAGAGCGGAGGCGATGCCGGTGGCTCCCACCGCCGCGGCGGCCCAGCTGAGCACGAGCTCCCCGCGAAGTCGGCGAAGCCCCACGCCGGCAGGGTACCTGTGCCTTCGGCTAACTGCCGGACGGAGGCACGGCGCGCGGCCGCGTCTCGACGAGACGCAATCTATGTTCGATCTGGGCGACGCGCAGCTCGAGCTCGTCCCATTCGTCGCGCGTCACGAGACCGAGCTCGCGAAATGCACCGTGGAGTGTCGCGCCGGCGCGCTCGCCGACACGAACGGCGTCGCCGCGCCACCGCGCCGTCGCCTCGTCGATGAAGGCACGCACCTCTTCCTTGCTCATGCCGCCGCGCGCTGCGAGCGACTCCGCCAGCTCGTCCGCGCGCTCGGCCGTCAGCGACACCGCGCCGACGAGCGCGAGCACGAGCCGCCTAACGGGCTCGTCCATGTGGGCGCGCGCGTCTGCGCTGGCGTCGCTGCTCGCGCTTCGCAGCCGCAGCAGCAGCCGCTGGTCCATCCGCCGTCGCGACTGGTACGAACGCCGGCGCGGGCTGCTCTGCGGCCTCTTGCTCCGCCTCCTCGAGCACGGCCTCCATGCCACCCTTGCTCAGCGTCTCGCCCTTGCGCCGCACATACTCCGGCTCGCGTTCCTTGAGGATCGTGAGCAGCGGTGCCGCGATGAAGATCGACGAGTAGGCGCCGGCGGCGATACCGACAATCAGTGCGAATGCGAAGTCCTTCAGCGTGTCGCCGCCGAACAGGAAGAGCGCACCGACCGGCAGCAGCGTGATGAACGACGTCGCCAGCGAACGGCGGATCGTCTCCCAGAGCGACACGTTGGCAATCGTCGCGAACGACGATCGCCGCATGATCGGAATGTTCTCCCTGATACGGTCGAAGATGATGATCGTGTCGTAGATCGAGTAGCCGAGCACCGTCAGGATCGCGGCCACCGTCGAGCTCGTCACCTCTCGCCCGAGGAGCGCATAGATCCCGACGCAGATGAGGACGTCGTGCAGCATCGCAACGATCACCGGCCCCGCAAACTTCAGATCGAACCGGATCGCGATGTAGAGAACGACGAGTAAGAGCGAGACGAGGATCGCGATGATCGCCGACTTCGCGATCTGGCGGCCGAAGCTGGACGAGACGGTGGTCGCGCCGGGCGCGCTGGTCTGAAGCCGGTCCTCGAGACCGCGCGTGACCTGCGTCAGCTGCACGCTGGTCAGCGCCTTCGTCCTGACCTGGAAGCTCTTGTACTGGTCGCCGTTAGTGGCCGAACCGCGGCCCTGGATGACGGCATCGGCGTAGCCCTGCGTCGCCAGGACCTGACGCACATCGCCGGTCGTGTGCGCCGCAGGCGTCTTGAAGGTCAACTGGCTTCCGCCCTTGAAGTCGATGCCGAGGTTGAGGCCCCTCACCCCCAGCGCGCCTGCGCCCAACAACAGAATCGCCCCAGAGATCGCGAACCAGAGGTAGCGCTTGCGCATGAAGTCGATCTGCAGCCACTTCGCGGTCTGCTGGCCCTGCGCGCCCATGAAACGCGGCTTGTTGAACCAGTTGAAGCCGGCGAGCAACCCGAGCATCGCGCGCGTGGCGCCGACCGCGGTGACCAGCGAGATCACGGTGCCGATCAGGAGCATAAGTGCGAAGCCCTTCACCTGCGCCGTCGCCACGGCGAACAGGACCATCGCCGTGATCGCCGTCACGACGTTCGCGTCGAGAATGGTGCGGAAGCCCTTCGAGTAACCGGCCGAGATCGCTGCGCGCACGGACTTGCCGGCGCGCACCTCTTCCTTGATGCGTTCGAAGACGACCACGTTCGCGTCGGCGGCGACTCCGATCGTCAGGATCAGTCCCGCGAAGCCCGGCAATGTCATCGTGACGTTGAAGAGCAGGATCGCCGCGTACAGGAATGCCGCGTAGATCCCGAGCCCGATCACCGCGACGAGGCCGAGGAAGCGATACAGGAGGAGCAGGAAGAGCGCGACGACAAGAAGGCCGACGATGGCCGCCTTCTTCGCCTGGGTCAGCGAGTCCTTGCCGAGTGTCGCCGAGACGTCGGTGCGCTCCGCAGTCTCGAACTTGACCGGCAACGCACCGGTCTGGAGCACGAGCGCCAACCGCTTCGCGTCGCCGAGCCCAGCGCCGCCCATGTCGATCTGAGCGCCGCTGTCACCGGGGATACCGTCCGGGTTGCGAACGAAGTCGATGTACGGCACCGACTGGATCTGCCGGTCGAGCACGATCGCGAAGTGCTGCGCGCACTGCTGGACGGCGTTGCTGTCGCGCTGACCCTGACAGACGAGCGCGCCGCGTTCGGCCTCTCGGCGCGTGATCGTGTGGAAGATCTTCTTGCCCGTGTTCGTGAACTGCATCAGCACGACGGGACCGTTCGTGGTCGTGTCGATGTCGGCGCGCGTGCCCGAGAGCTTCAGGTCCCGACCCGTCATCTCCGGAATCGGGTTGTTCGGGTTGTCGCTGTGCTTCAACAGATAGAAGCCTGTCTTCGCCGTCAGCTGCTGGCTGCTCAGGCAGTTGCCGCTCGCGACTACGCAGCTGACGACCACCGTGTTCTCGGGGACGGTCAGAATCGTCCAGTCCTTCGGGATGTGCTTGCCTAGACCGCCTGCAGAAGTCGGTTTCTGCACGACCTGATTCGCGAGCAACAGTTTCTTCGTGGGAGTGGGGCCGGCCCGCACCACGTTCTTCGAGTCGAAGAGGTACCACTGCGACGGCGTGCCCTTCGCCGCCAGCGTCCGGGTGGCGGGCGCGCTCAGAAGCTCGAAGAGCGATCCCGTTGCGACCGGGAGCTGCGACAGGCCGCTGACCGAGGGACCGGTGAGGTCGGCCTCGAAGTCGTAGAACTCCAGCACCGCCGTCTTGCCGATCAGTTCCGCCGCCTTGCCCGGATCGTGGATGCCCGCGAGCTGGATGACGATCTGGTTCGAGCCCTGCTGCCTGATCTCCGGCTCGGACACGCCGAGCTTGTCGATCCGCTGACGCATGATGTCGATCGAGCGGCTGAGATCCTCCTTGGTGAGCTGATGACCTTTTGGCGGCACCGCCTTCAGGACGACCTCGAGGCCGCCCTGCAGGTCGAGGCCGAGCGTCAGCTTCTTATGGACAGGCGAGCTCGGGACCGCCAAAAAGGCGACGCCGACGAGCGCCGCCAGGATGCAGCCGATGAGGACCAGATGACGACGGCGATCGTTCAAGCGGAATCAGGAGGAAGGGTAGCCGGGGTCTCTTCCTCCGGCGCCTCCTCTTGCTCCTCGTCCTCGCTCACCACCCCTGCCACGGCACGCTTGGCGATCCGCACCTCGACTCCGTCGGCGATCTCGAGCCGCACCTCGTCGCCGTCGATGGCCATGACCGTGCCGTAGAGCCCGCCGGCGGTCACGACTTCTTTTCCCACGCTGATCGTCTCGAGCAGCCGCTGGGCCTCTTGCTGACGTCGGCGCTGGGGCCGGATCAGCATGAACCACATCAGGGCCAACAGGGCGAGGATGAAAATGTAGGCGGACACCGGGGCCTCCTCAGGCGGGGGCGGATGCGAGCCGGCCGAGCGCTTCGGCCTTGTACGCCGCCAGCCGGCCGTCCTCGATCGCCGCACGCGCGTTCGCGGTCAGGTCAAGGAGGAATCGTAGATTGTGGAGGCTCAGAAGGCGTAGGCCCAGCAGCTCTTCCTGGTTGATCAGGTGGCGCAGATAGGCACGGCTGAAACGGGTACACGCAGGGCAGGAACAGCTTTCGTCCAGCGGCCGTGGGTCACGGGCGAAGCGTGCGTTGCGGAGATTCAGGCGCCCCTCCCACGTGATCGCGCTGCCCGTCCGGGCAGTCCGCGTCGGCAGGACGCAGTCGAACATGTCCACCCCGCGCTCGATCACTTCGAGCACGCCTTCCGGGTCGCCGATGCCCATGAAGTAGCGCGGGCGGTCAGCGGGAAGCAGGTCGGCGGCCCACGCCGTGGTCTCGAACATCAGCCCTCGGTCTTCGCCGATCGCGAGGCCGCCGAGGGCGTGCCCGTCAAAGCCGAGCTCGACGATCTCCACAATCGAGCGTCGGCGCAGCTCCGCGTCGGATGCGCCCTGTGCGATCCCGAAGAGGAGCTGTCCCTCAGCACGTGGTGCTGCTCGTTGGCGCCCGGCCCACAGGGTCGTGCGCCGCACGGCCTCGGCAAGCTCTGCGCGAGGAACGTCGGCGGGCGGGCAGATGTCGAGACACATCGCGATGTCGGAGCCGAGCGCGGCCTGTATCGCCGCGACGGACTCGGGCGTGAAGCGGGCGGCAGCACCGTCGTAGACGGAGCGGAACGTGGCGCCGTCGTCGTCGACCGCCGCGACCGTGTCGCGCAGCGAGAAGACCTGGAACCCGCCGGAGTCGGTGAGGATCGGTCCATCCCAGCCCATGAAGCGGTGCAGTCCGCCAAGCTCGGCGATCAAATCTTCTCCCGGGCGGAAATGGAGGTGGTAAGTGTTCGCCAGGAGGATGGGTGTGCCGAGCGCGCGCAGCTCATCCGGATCCACCGTCTTGACCGTCGCCTTGGTTCCGACCGGCATGAAGGCGGGCGTCCGCACCTCACCGTGCGCGGTGTGCAGGATGCCTGCCCGCGCACCGCCGTCCGTGGCGGCCACCGTGAACGTCTCGCTCATCGGACGGAGCGCTCGTACAGGCTCAGCTTCCGACCGTCGGCGACGATGTCGCCGCGGTGCTGGAAGCCAAGGTCTTCGTAGTAGTTGCGGATGCCCGGGTTGTCGCCGAGACAGTCGAGCCGCAAGAACTCACGTCCCGCCTCGGCGGCTTCGGCGTTCGCCCATTCGACGATCGCCGCGCCGACGCCGCGGCCGGCCTGGTCGCGCCGCACGACTAGCTTGTGGACATAGAAGGCGTCGGGCGGCCGGCCGCCCCAGTAAGGGTCGTCCAGCAGCATCGACACGGTCGCGACCGCCTCGCCGTCCTCCGCCTCGACCACGTACACCTCGCCGCGGTCGATCGCGGCGGCGATCTGGTCGCGGGGAAACGGCAGCGGCCACTGGCTGAAGCCGAGGTCGTCGACCCACGCCGACGCCTCGTCGAGCAGGGCGGCGACGGTCACGGCGTCGTCATGGTGCGCACGGCGGACGTTCACAGCACCAGCATCGCATCGCCGAACGAGTAGAACCGGTAGCGCTGCTCGACCGCGGTCCGATACAGGCGCCGCGTCTCCTCCACTCCGGCGAAAGCCATCACGAGCGCGAGCAGCGTCGAGCGGGGCAAATGGAAGTTCGTCAGCAGCGCATCCGTTCGTAGGAACTCGAAGCCGGGAGTGACGAAGAGATCCGTCCGGCCGGAGAGGGGCCCGCCGCGCGCGAGCGTCTCGAGGACGCGAACCGTCGTCGTCCCGACCGCCAAAACTCTGGGCTCGTCCCTAATGCGCTCCCAGGCCTCGGGCTTGACCTCGTAGCGCTCGCCGTGCAGCTGATGCTCGTCGAGATCCTCGGCCGAGACCGGGCGGAACGTGTCGAGCCCGACGTGCAGCGTCACACGTTCGACGTCGAGGCGGGCGAGCACGTCCTCCGTGAAGTGCAGACCGGCCGTCGGCGCTGCAGCGGAGCCCGCATCGCGCGCGTACACCGTTTGGTACCGAGCCGGATCGGCGAGAGGCTCGGTGATGTACGGCGGCAGCGGCGTCTCCCCGGCCGGCTCGCCATGCAGCCGCAGCCGCCAGCGTCCTTCGCCGAGGTGCTCGAGCAACTCGACCGGCCCGTAGCGGCGCCCAGGCCGCAGCCGCCGGGTCGGTCGTGCCAGGCCTTCCCAGAGACCTTCGTCGTCCAGCTGCTCCAGCAGCAACACCTCTCCCTTGGGAGTGCTGATCGGAATCCGCGCCGGGACGACGCGGGTGTCGTTCACGACGACGAGCGCGTCACCGATCACGTCCGGTAGCTCTGCGAACCTGCGCTCGTGCACCCTCTGGGACACGCGTGGGTAGACCAGCAATCGCGACTCGTCGCGCAGCGCCACGGGATGCTGAGCAATCAGCTCCGGCGGGAGGTCGTACTCGAGCTCCCTCGTTTTCATCCGGCGCCCACGGTACCCTTGTCGGACATGGACGACAGCGTCGTCGAGCGGGCACAGCAGTGGGTCGGGCAGCGGGCAGAGGGTGCCGCCCTGGACAGCCTTCTTACGCAGGCACGAGAGCAGGTCGACTCGCTCGCAGGCGCAGCGGCGGCGCTCGAAGACACGCTGCCCGCGAAGGTCGGCGAAGCGATCCGCAACGAGGCGCAGCCCGTGGGACGCAACCTCGCCGAGATCCGCGGGCTCATGAACCAGGTCATCCGGCGCCTCGAGCGCGTCGAGGGCGACCTCCTCGCAGAGCGCAATGCGCGCGTCGACGATCTCGCCTTGCTCGTCGACCTCGTCTCATCCGGATGGAAAGGCGTCGACACGCGACTCGCTCGCCTGGAAGCAGTCATGAGCAGGCTGGAGCAGGGCATGCAGGAGAAGACCGGCGCCATCGTCTACCGGATGGAAGACCGCCGTCCGGACGCGGCCAGCTCGTAGCCTTCTAAGTCACCGCGAGAATGACGGCCGCGCAGACGGCCCACCCCGCGATGCAGACCAGGATCGGCAGGTCGCGCAACAGGATCTCTTCCGGCTCCTCGCCGAGATCGCGCCGGTGCATCAGGAGCAGGTAGCGGAACACCCCGAAGAGGACGAACGGAATCGTGATCATCATCGCCTTCGACTCACGCGCCGTGAACGTGTACAGGCAGTACGAGATCACGGTCGACGCCGCCACGACCGTCACCAGCTGGTCGACAAGCGCCAGCGAGTAGCCCTCCAACACAGGTCGGCCAGGGGTTGCCTCGGCGCCGACGAGCACGAGCTCGCCGCGGCGCTTCGCGAGGGCGAGGAAGAGCGCGAGCAGCGCCGTACAGAGCAGAAGCCACGGCGAGATCCTCACGTCCACCGCCGCCGCACCGGCCGCCGCGCGCACGACGAACAGCCCGCCGATCGTCATCACGTCCAGTAGCACGACGTGCTTGAGCGCGAGCGTGTATCCGGCCTGGAGCGCGAAGAACGTGCAGAGGAACAGGATCGAAGGCAGGCCCAGCGGCACCACGAGCAGCACCGCTGAGAGGAGCAACAGGGCTGCGAGCGCTTCCGCGAACCGGGGCGAGAGCTCACCACGCGCGATCGGCCGCAAGCGCTTGGTGGGATGCACGCGGTCGTGAGGCGCGTCGCGAACGTCGTTCACGAGGTAGCTCGCGCTCGACGCCGCGCAGTACGCGGCGAAGGCGGCGAGCGCTTCACCCCAGCGGGTCAGATCGCCGAGCTTCGCGGCGAAGATGATCCCCGCGAAGAGGAGCAGGTTCTTGGTCCATTGCCGAGGACGCAGCGAGACGAGCGCCGCGCGAGCTGGCGAGCGCCGACGGGGGAACTCGTAGATCGGTTTGGGCTCGGGCAGGACCAAGGGGACCGGAGACTAATTCGGGCCGGACGGAAGTACGAGCTTGAAGCGACTGCCCTGGCCGGGGCGGGAGTCGAGCTCGATGCTCCCACCCAACGCCACCGCGAGCTCGTGTGCGATCGCGAGCCCCAGCCCGGTCCCCGAGTCGTCGCGCGACCAGAACGGCCGGAAGATCCGCTCTTGCTCCTCGATCGCGACGCCCGGGCCGCTGTCGTCGACCGCGACCGACACGCGACCGTTCGACGCGGCGAGCTCGAGCTCCACACGCCCACCGTCCGGCGTCCACCGAAAGGCATTCGAGAGCAGGTTGGAGATGATCTGCAACACGCGATCGCCGTCGGAGACGATCGTCGGCTGCGCCTCGAAACGCTTCTCGTAGTCGATGCGGCGGCGGCGGGCCTCCTCCCCGAATGCGGAGTACGCCTGATCGCAGAGCCGTTCCATATCCACCTCTTCGGTGTGCACGGTGAAGCGACGTGCTTCGAGCTTCGCGAGATCGAGGACGTCACCGACGAGCCGCTCCAGGCGTGCGCCCTCGCGCGCGATCACGTCGAGTGAGGCCGCACGCGCCTCGGGATCCTCCGCGACACCTTCACGCAGCGCGTCGACATGACCACGGATGGCGGTAAGGGGGGTGCGGAGCTCGTGCGAGACGCTCATGAGGAAGTTGCGCTCCTGCCGCTCGGCATCCGACAGTCGCGCCGCCATTTCCCGGAAGCGCTCGGCGAGATGTCCCACCTCACCGCCGCCGCGCACCTCTGGGAGGTCGACGTCGTAGCGGCCGCGAGCGATCTCGTCTGTCGCGCGCGACAGTGCCAGCACCGGCCGCGTGATGCGCCGCGACAGATACCAGCCGAGCAGGCCCGCGACGATGATTCCGCCGAGCGACGCGATCGCGAGCCGTTCGAGCAGCGGAATCAACTGCTGCGTCAACTCCGTCTTCGGCTTCGCGACGATCAAGTCCCCGAACGCGGGCCCCTTTTGCTCCAGCTTCAGCGGACGCGCAACCGCGACATAGGTCTTGCTCGCGCCCGGCGGCGTGAACTCGAAGGTGATCGTCTTTCCGGAACGCCAGTCGACGGTTCCCTGTGGGAGACGCTCCAGACCGACTTGCGCGCTCTGGTCGGGCACCGGTGAGACACCGACGTAGAAGAGACGATCGCCGGTGGCGCGCTCGAGCTGTCTGGCGATACGCGGCAGCACACCCGTGTCGTTAAAGGTGATCGCCTGCTGGGCGAAGACCTCGGTGAGCCCGATCGCCTCCCGGCGCAGATCGGCCTTGGAACGGTTGAGCACATAGCCCTGGAAGAGCCGGAGCGCCACCACCGACGCGACGAGCCCGCTCACGACGATGCCGAGCAGGAAGAGCGCCGGCAACCGGAACCGCAGCGAGCTGAGCATCAGGACCTACAAGGGTACTTGGCGCCCCTAGGCCTTGACTGCAGCCGGCGTAGGCCCGACCTTGTAGCCGACCCCCCACACGGTCACGACCGGCGAGGCCTCGCCGAGCTTACGCCGCAACTGGCGCACGTGGACGTCCACGGTCCGCGTGTCTCCGGCGAACGTGTAGCCCCAGACGCGTTCGAGCAGCTGGTCACGCGTAAGCACGAGGCCGCGGTGGTCGAGCAATTCCCAGAGGAGGTCGAACTCCTTCGGTGCGAGCTGAATCTCCTCGTCGCCAACCTTCACCTCGCGACGGCCGGAATCGATGACGAGATCGCCGTGCTTCAGGACTGCGCTCTCCGGCCCCTTCCGCTCGGGCGCGGCGCGGCGCAAGATCGACTTCACGCGGGCGACGAGCTCGCGCGGGTTGAACGGCTTCGTCATGTAGTCGTCGGCCCCAACCTCGAGGCCGATGATCTTGTCGACATCCTCGTCGCGCGCGGTCAGCATCAGGATCGGCACGTCCGACTTCTGGCGGAGGCGCCGGCAGATCTCGATGCCGTCGATGTCCGGCAGCATCAGATCGAGCACAATCAGGGACGGCTGCTCGCTCTGTGCAGACGCGAGCGCGTCGGTGCCGTTCGACGCCGTTCGGACCTCGTAGCCAGCGTTCTTCAGATAGAGCGAGACGAAGGACGCGATCGACGCTTCGTCCTCGACGACGAGCACTGATTGCGTGCTGGCGCTCAAAGCGATGGCCCTAGGGACTGGTAGACGAGAGAGGGAAGGGAAGCGAGAACCCCGGCATCGGGAGGTACTCCCCACCGTTCACGGAATACGACCCGTCGTCCACGGTGCCTGCGCCGTCCAGCGTCACGTTCCCCTTGCCCACGAGCGAGAGGTTGATGCCGCGTCCCTTGACGACGATTCGGAAAGACCCACCGATGATCCGGAAGCGAACTTTCGTCCCGCGCCACGTCGTGGTGGTGTCGTTGCGTTCGATTGGCGGAAAGTCGTCGCCGGTCACGATCGGGCCGGTGCCGTCGCCCTCGACCGGGTCGCTGATCGTCACCGAGCCACGGGCAAAGCTCCCGATCACACCGCCGCGCACCGAGATCGTGACCGTGCCGCGCGCGTCGCGGACGGATAGCGTGCCGTCGCTGGCACCCTGGTCGCGGGCAGCCGAACCTGCCGGCAGGGCCAGCGCAGCGAGCACGGCAAAGGTGAGGAGCGCCCTCATCACCAGTCAGTATCGACCGTTCAATTGTTCCCTGCATCATTGGAAGGTAAGGAGATTGTAAGGCGGTGACCGCACTCGTCCTGGCTGCGGCGGCAGCGTTGACGGCACCGGGGCCCGCGCTGCTCGACCTCCGCGTGACGAACGGTTCTACGCCCTTCCTCGGGGATCGGCGTCTGCTGACAACGGTAAGCCCGAACCGTGACGGTTTTCGCGACGTGGCGGTCGTGCATTTCCGGCTCTTGCGTCCCGCGACCGTGCGGCTGGAGGCCGTGGCGACCAACATGGTGCGCGCCGGCAAGGGCGGAACCACGATCGTCTGGAAGACGACGCGCCACTTTGCCGCGGGCGCCCGCGCTCTGACGTGGCGCCCGGCGCCGGCCACACCGCCGCGCACGTACGTGCTGCGTCTCAAGGTCGGCGCGCGGATCTACGGCAGCACAGGTCCGAGTGGACGCCAGAGCGCGCCGGTTGTGCAGGTCCAGGGAATCGACGCGGGCTTCACGAAGCGCAGCTACGCACCGGGCGAGTCGGCCGAGCTCCAGCTTGCGACCGACGCGCGCCTGCTGCGGCTGCAGGTCTTCGCGTACCAGTCTCCAGGGCGGCCGAGCGAGCAGGACGTCAAGACCAGCGGCCTCGCCAAGACCGGCCCGATTCGCGTGGACTGGCGTGCCCACCGCGACCGCCCGTCCCTGCTCCGTGTCGTGCGGGCGGGCGATTGGCCGAGCGGCCTCTACTTCCTGCGCGCAACTGCAGCGGACGGCAGGGTCGGGTACGCCCCCTTCATCGTGCGGCCGCGCAGACTGGGGACGAACCGTGTCGCCGTCGTCCTCGCGACCAACACGTGGGCCGCGTACAACTTCGCCGACGGCGACGGCGACGGTTGGGGCGACTCCTGGTACGTCACGGGACGCCATCGCAGCGTTGACCTGCGCCGGCCGTTCCTCGATTTCGGCGTGCCCTTTCGCTTCAACGACTGGGACCTGGAGTTCGTCGCCTGGCTCAACCGGACCGGCAGGAAGGTGGACTTCCTCTCAGACGACGATCTCGGTGCGGTCGGAAGCGGTGAGGAGCTGGCAGCGCGCTACGACCTCGTCGTCTTCCCCGGACATGAGGAGTACGTCACGCGGCACGAGTACGACGTGATCGAGCACTACCGCAACGCCGGCGGCAACCTCGCCTTCCTCGCGGCGAACAACCTCTACCGGCGTGTCGACCGCGTCGGCCAGCTGCTCGTGCGGCGCGCCGTCTGGCGGAAGCTCGGGCGGCCTGAGTCGCGGATCGTGGGTGTTCAGTACATCGGGTCGGATCACGGACAGCGGCAGGCCGGGTACACCGTCACGGGTGCAGTCGCGGCGCCGTGGGCGTTCGACGGCACTGGCCTTGTCGACGGTGACGTGTTCGGCCGCTACGGGATCGAGATCGACGCACGAACGTCGGCGTCCCCGCCCGGCCTCCAGGTGCTCGCGCGCATTCCGGACCTGCTCGGTCCCGGACGATCGGCGGAGATGACCTACTACGAGACGCCGGCGGGCGCAAAGGTCTTTGCAGCAGGAGCGCTCAACTTCGGTGCGTCGCTCGGCCGGGCCGAGGTCGACCGCCTGCTCGCCAACGTCTGGGCGCGCCTCAGCGTCCCCTAGGGCATGGCGACTTCGTCCCAGTCTCGTGCCTGGCACCGGTCGGGGCCGCGTGAGGCATGGCAGGACCGTCCGATGCGGCCACGAAGATGCGAGACGTGACCGAGCTCACCCGTTCCGAACGCACGTCGCAGCTCCTCGTGGCGCGGCTCGATGCGGTCGCGACCGTTGCCGCACAACTTCATCACGTCGAGGTCGAGCGTCTGGTGGAGCTCGCCTCGATCGCGACGATGCACGCGGTCGCGCTCGAGACGCTGCACGCGGAGAAGGCCGAAGAGCTCTGGCGCGACGCGCACACGCGGCACCCACAGTTGCGGGTGGTCGAGATCGAGCTGCCCGAAACGCTCGCGGCCTAACGCTTAGTACTCGTAGAAGCCGCGCCCCGTCTTGCGACCGAGCGCGCCTGCTCGCTTCATGCGCACGAGCCGCTCCGGCGCGGCCATTCGTTCTTCGCCGAGTTTCCCGTGCAGCGCCTCGGACGCGTGCACGTGCACGTCGATACCGATCAGATCGATCAGGGCGCACGGGCCCATCGGCCAGCCGGCACCGTTCGTCATCGCCTTGTCCATCTCTTCCGGGGCGACTCCGGCTTCGTCCAGGACGCGCACGCAGTCGTTCAGCAGCGGAATGAGAATGCGATTCACGATGAACCCGGGCGTGTCGTTGCAACGCACCGGCCGCTTGCCCGCCTGCTCGGCCCACGCATAGGCCGCGTCGACCGCTTCGTCCGAGCTCTGGCGCCCGCGAACGATCTCGACCAGCGGCAGAACAGGCGCGGGATTGAAGAAGTGCATGCCGACGACGCGGTGCGGCCGCTCGGTCGCCTCGGCGATCTCGGAGACGGACAGCGCGGAGGTGTTCGTCGCGAGGATCGCGTCGGGCCGGGTGACACGATCGAGCTCCGCAAACAACTCGCGCTTGAGCTCGAGCTCCTCGAGCGCCGCTTCGATCACGAGGTCGCATTCCGCGAGCTCGCCGAGGTCCGTCGTCAACGTCAAACGGCCCAGCGCGGCGTCCCGGTCCGCTTCCGAAAGCCGGCCTTTCTCGACGCCCCGAGCCAGGTACCGCTCGATCGTCATGCGCCCGCGCTCGCCGAGCTCATCGTTCACTTCCCGGCCGACCGTTTCGAAGCCGGACTGGACGCTGACCTGCGCTATCCCCGCACCCATCGTGCCGAGGCCGACGACTCCGACTTTGCGGATCTCCACTAGACGGCCGCTCGAGCGAGGATCCAGCGAAACGAGATGTCACCGTGGCCAGGCTCGTGCTGCACGACGACTTCGTCGCGCACCGGCTCCAGACCGGCGTCCCGCAGGAGGGCCGGGTACGCCTCGCCGCCGAGAGACGCAAAGAACATGGGTGCGCCCAGCCAGTCGACGGTGATCTCCTCCCCTGCGTCTCCCGCGCCGAACGTCCCGAGAAAGAAGCCACCGTCGCGGAGCCAGAGGCCGATGCGAGCGATCAAGCCGGCTTGCTCATCGATCGGTACGTGCCCGAACACGAACAGCGCGACGACGGCGTCGAATGAGATCGGTGCGATCTCGAGCTCCGTCGCGTCGGCGTGGACGAAGCTCGCCTCCGGGACGTGATGCCGCGCGAGCTCGACCTGCACGGCAGAGATGTCCACTCCCGTGACGCGGTGGCGACGGGCCAGCTCGCGAGTGGCCGGGACGCCACGGCCGCAGCCGAGCTCGAGCACATCGGCGCCCTGGTCGAGCCGTGCATCGAGATCGCGCACCCATTTGATGACGGGGGAATCAACTTGCCCGGCCCATTCGGCGTAGCGCAGTGCGATCGCGTCGTAGCCGCGAGCGACGATCTCTTTTGGTTCCCGCGCAACCGCTCGCCTTGCCATCTCCCCCACGCGCGGAGAGTAACGATCAGACGCGTTCGACGACGCAGGCAATCGCCTGGCCGAAACCGATGCACATGGTCGCGATCCCGTAGCGCGCATCCCGGCGCTCGAGCTCGTTCAGGAGAGTCGCCGTGATACGGGCGCCCGTTGCGCCCAGCGGATGCCCGAGCGAGATGCCGCCGCCGTTCGGATTGATGTCGTCCCAGCGCTCTTCGAGGCCTGCATCGCGCGCGAATTGCAGGACGACGGAGGCGAACGCCTCGTTCACCTCGATCACGGAGATGTCGTCCCAGGTCAGGCCTGCACGGGCCAGCGCCTTTTCGCACGCCTGCGGATTGCCGTGCAGCATCCGGTGCGGGTCGACGCCTGCAAGCCCGAAGGACACGAAGCGCCCACGCGGCTGCAACCCGAGGCGGCCGGCCGCGCTCTCGCTCGCCACGAGGACGGCCGCCGCACCGTCGCAGATCTGCGATGAGTTCCCCGCTGTCACTTTGCCCTCCGGGAGAAACGCCGGCTTCAGTGCGGCAAGCGCATCGAGGGAGGTGTCGCGCCGCGGCGTCTCGTCCACGCCGAAGACGACACCCGTGTGCGGGTTGGTCAGGTCGATGGGCACGATCTCGCCGTCGAAGCGCCCCTCATCGGTCGCCGACGTGGCGCGGCGATGCGACTCGAGGGAGAAAGCGTCGAGCTCCTCGCGGGAGAAACCCCATTCGTCGGCGAGCACTTCGGCCGAGATTCCCTGGGGCACGATCTCCCAGCGGTCAAGCAGCTTGTCCGAGAGGTCGCCGCCGTTCGCGCCCATCGGGACGCGCGACATCATCTCGACCCCCGCGGAGACCACCAGGTCGAGCTGTCCGGCCGAGATCGCAGTAGCCGCGCTGAAGTTCGTCTGCATGGACGAGCCGCACTGGCGGTCAACCGTCGTTCCGCACACCGATTCCGGCCAGCCGGCGACGAGCGGAACCATCCGGCCCAGGTTCCAGCCCTGCTCCCCGATCTGGGTCACGCACCCGAGCTGGACATCCTCGATCTCCACAGGATCGAGGTCGTGGCGCGCGACCAGGCCGTTCAGCACCTGCGCCGCGAGCTCGTCACCGCGAATCGACGCCAGCGAGCCGTTCTTCTTGCCGATCGGCGATCGAACCGCGTCGATGATCAGCGCATCAGACATCGAGAACAGAGTAGAGACGCCAGCTACCCACGCCTTTGAGCTCCCGCTCGCCGCGGTCGGCGAAGACGATTCCGGATCCGGCAACGAGATCCTTGACCGTGCTCGACACGAGCACTTCGCCCGGCTCGGCCGCCGCTGCGACGCGTGCGCCCGTGTGCACGGCAATCCCGCCGATCTTGTCCCGCATCAGCTCGCACTCGCCGGTGTGGAGCCCCGCGCGGATCTCGATGCCGAGCGCCTGCACGCCTTCCCGGATCGCACACGCGGCGCGGATGGCACGCGCGGGCCCGTCGAAGCTGGCGAAGAAGCCGTCGCCGGCAGTATCCACCTCGCGCCCGCGGTACTGCTCGAGCACGCCGCGAACACGAGCATGGTGCTCGTCGAGCACCTCGTGCCAGCCGCGGTCGCCGAGCTCGCGCGCGCGCTCCGTCGAGCCGACGATGTCGGTGAACAGGACCGTGGAGAGGACGCGGTCGTAATCAGGCGCCGAGCGGGTGCCTGTCAGGAACTGCTCGATCTCCGCGAGCAAGGCGTCCTGGTCTCCCGCCCAGAGCAGATGCTCGTCGCCGGAAAGCTCGACGAAGCGCGCGTCGGGGATCTTCGACGCGAGCCAGCGGCCCTCGTCAACCGTGACATCCCGGTCGCCGGTCCGGGCCAGGACGAGCGTCGGAACGCGAATGGTCGGAAGGACGTGCCGCGTATCGATCTGCGAGTTCATGCGCAGGAGTGCGGCTGCCGCGCCCGGGCTTGCACTCCGCCGCAGACAGGTCGAGTACCACTCGAGCAGAGCCGGATCCTCGTGCGGTGCCATCTCGCTGATGTCGAGGCCGGCACCCCAGTCGCGTTCGACCCCCGCGATCGTCTCGAGCCGCTCCTCGAGGGACGGCGCCCACGGGTAGTCGTCACTACGCACCCGTTTGGCGAACGCGCCGAAGAGGACGAGCGCGCGCGAGCGCTCGGGATACGTTGCGGCAAAGAGGAGGGACATGCTTCCGCCCTCCGAGTGTCCGAGCAGCGCGGCACTCTCCGACCCGACGGCGTCGAGGACCGCGCGCACGTCGTCCATGCGCTGCTCGAGCGTCGGCAGCCGGTCGTTCGAGACGCGGTCGGACATCCCGGTCCCGCGCTTGTCGAACAGGATCAGGCGGGAGAACGACGCAAGGCGCTCGAGGAAACGTGCTGGCTTTGGCTTTTCCCAGAGGAGGTCGATGTTCGAGACCCAGCCGGGGACGTAGACGAGGTCGAACGGCCCGTCGCCGACGACCTGGTAGGCGATGTTGACATCGCCACTCTTCGCGTATCGGGTCTCCGGCGGCATAGGCTTCCACTATGGCTGCCACGGCGACCGAACGAAAGCTCTTCGTCGGCGGCGAGTGGATCGAGACGGGCGACTGGCTCGATGTGCGCTCGCCCTACTCCGGCGACGTCGTCGGACGAGTGGCGAAGGGAGGCGCCGACGAAACACGCCGCGCGATCGACGCCGCCGAGCGCGCGATGCAGGAGCCGCTGCCGGCGCACAAGCGGGCCGAGATTCTCGTACGCGTTGCCGGTGCGCTCGGCCGGCGGCACGAGGAGGCTGCGCGGCTGATCTCCGATGAAGCAGGGAAGCCGCTGAAAGCCGCACGCGTGGAGGCATCTCGTGCGATGTCCACGTACACCTTCGCCGCGGTCGAAGCGCGAAAGCTTGCGGGAGAGATGGTCCCGATGGACGCCGCTCAGGCGGGCGAAGGGAAGCTCGCCTTCACGCTGCGCCGCCCGATCGGCGTCGTTGGCGCGATCGGCCCGTTCAACTTCCCGCTCAACCTCGTCGCGCACAAGATCGCACCGGCCCTGGCGGCGGGGTGCGCGGTCGTGCTCAAGCCGGCGAGCCAGACGCCGATGTCGGCGCTCCTTCTCGCCGAGTTGGAAGAGGAGGCTGGGCTTCCTCCGGGCTGGCTCAACGTGCTCGTCGGTCCGGCGTCCGAGATCGGGGACGTGATGGTGGAGGACGAGCGCGTCAAGCTGATCACTTTCACGGGCTCGAGCGGCGTCGGCTGGAAGCTGAAGGAGCGCGCGCCGAAGAAGCGCGTGAACCTCGAGCTCGGCAATGCAACGCCGCTGATCGTCGCGGCCGACGCGGACGTATCGACTGCCGCGACGAAGGTTTCGCAGAACGCGTTCGCCTTCGCGGGCCAGAGCTGCATCTCCGTGCAGCGGGTCTACGTGGAGCGCAGTGCATACGACGAGTTCGTGCAGCAACTCGTCCCCTTGGTCGAAGCGCTGAAGGTCGGCGATCCGGCCGACGAGGACACGGACGTCGGCCCGGTCATAGATGGGGACGCGCGCGAGCGCATCCTCGAGTGGATCAAAGCGAGCAGCGGACAGGTGCTGACCGGCGGCGAACTGGAGGGCGAGTTGATCCGGCCCACGGTGATCGCGAACCCCGGGCCTGAGGACGAGGTCTCGTGCGAGGAGGTCTTCGGGCCGGTCTGCACGGTGACCGCCGTCAACTCCATCGACGAGGCGATCAAACTTGCAAACAGCACCCGCTACGGGCTGCAGGCGGGCATCTTCACCGCGAGCCTCGACAACGCATTGCGGGCGGCGCAGGAACTGGAGTTCGGCGGCGTCACCGTCAACGAGGCGCCGACGTTCCGTTCCGACCAGATGCCCTACGGCGGCGTCAAGGACTCCGGCAACACACGCGAGGGCCCGCATTACGCGGTGCGCGAGATGACCGAGGAACGCCTCGTCGTCGTCGACCTGCCGTAGTGATCGGGCTCGTGCTCGCCCTGGCGGTCGTCGCCATCATCGTGTCCCTCGTGGGACAGTGGATCGTCGGGATCGTGATCGGCGTGGTCGCACTCATCCTGTTCGTCCTCTCCCTCGCCGGCTTCGGCCGGAGAGCCGCCTCGCCTCGCCGGCCTTAGGGCATCACACCTCGCTGTTACCCTGATTCGCGTGGCGCGGCCATCGCTGCTTGCACGCTTCCGCCGCAAGGGTGAGCGGGTGGCCGAGGGCACCCGCCCGGCCGGGCCGCCGCGCCGAACACTCCCTCATCCGGGCCAGCTCAGGAAAGAGCGGCGCGCGCTGCTTCGCGTCCGCGAAGAGCGCCTCCGCGACCTCGGCGGCCTCATCCTGGAGATGTTCCGCCGCGACCAGTTCCGCCAGGACTTGCTGGTCGAGCGCTGCGACGAGCTGATCGCACTCGACGAGCGCCTGCAAGAGCTCGACACGCTGCTTGCAGCGTCTGTCTCCGTCCGGCGTGCGGCGCCCGCAGCCCGGTGTGCATGCGGCGCTCCGCTCGTTTGGGGCTCGCACTTCTGTGCCAATTGCGGCCGGCCTGCGGCTGCGACCCCGCCGGTGGTCGGCTGCCCGCAGTGCGGCGGCGCACTTGCCGCTGATGCGAAGTTCTGCGCCGTCTGCGGGAAGGCGGTCACACCGGCTCAGCAGTCCGAGGCCGCGGCGGTCAAGCCCCGAGTCGAGCTGATCGAGGCGCTGCCCACGCCCGCGCACGAACGCTGGGAGCAATGAGCCCGCCGCCGGGCCCGCCGCAGTGTCCACGGTGCGGTGCCACTCACGGCCCCGACCAGGAGTACTGCCTCGAGTGCGGCCAGCGGCTCCAACCTTCCGCGGGAGTCTTCGGCCGCCTCGCAGGGGCATGGCAGCGCCGGTTTTCCTGGTATCCGGGCGACTGGATCTGGTCGGTCCTGCTCTTCCTCTTGATCGCGGTAGCCGGCGCGACGGCGGCCATCGTCCTCGCCGACGCCGGCGCCGAGAACACCACGCTCGTTGCGACCCAGGGCGGAGTCCCGCACTCCCCGACGACGGCGCCTCAAACGGCGACAGTCGCCCTGCCGACGGTCCCGAGCGGTACCCCCTCAGGAGCCCCCTCGACCCCCACCGCCCCGCCTCCGGCCACGACCACGGCGCCCCGTCCGGGTGCGCTGATGGCCTGGCCGGGCGGGCAGAGCGGCTACACGGTTGTGCTCGAGTCGATCCCCGCAAGCTCGAGCGGCCGCGCACTCGCCCTGGAGCGGGCCCGGTCGGCTTCGAGGGCGGGTCTCCCACAGGTGGGTGTCCTGGATTCGAGCCGGTACTCGAGCCTCCACCCAGGTTACTCCGTGGTCTTCAGCGGGATTTATGACTCCCGCGAGGAGGCCGATCGGGCCCAGGTGGCCGCCAACGCCAAGGGGTTCAGCGCCGCCTACGTCCGGCAGATCACCCGCTAGCCCGTTCTCAGAGGAGGCAACGAACGTCCGGACTTTGTAACACGGGCACCGACCCTGTAGACTCCGCCGCGAAGGCACGCGGGCCGACCACGGTTTACTGCGGGTTAACAAAGCTTTGCGGGGGATTAATGGCTGCTAGAGATACTGTGATCGAGGAGTACACCGCCCAGCTTCAAGCCTGCATGTATCAATACTCGAGAGCCATCTACAGGTCGATTAAGGACCTCATCGACCCATATGTGGCCCCCGAACTGCATCTCGAGTACCGCCGTTCCGTCTTGGAGCAGTGCGAACAGACGATGGAGCGGCTCGCGAAAGATCCGCTCTACTTCGCCAAGCCCGACCGGGCGCTCTTCCAGGACATCCGCCGCTACTTCCCGATCACGGCACAGGCGCAAGTCGCGTGGGCCGTCAAGGAAGGCGTGGCCGCCGCCGTGGCGTTCATCGAGGAGCAGATCGAGGCAGGAGCCCTGGACGGCGGCGTCGCACGCTGTCGGGCGACGACGCGCAAAGGCAAGCCGTGCCAGCGCACGCCACTTCCGGAGCGTGACTACTGCCCGTCGCACCAGCACCTCGAGCGCTCCAAAGTCGCCGCCTAGCTCGAGCCAACCCGTCCCGTCGAGACACGTCCGTCGCGGCGATGCTCCGTCCTCCCCAGTCTCGTGCCTGGCACGTGACAGGACCGCGTCGGAGGTGAGCCGAAAGCGTCACAGCGCAGATCACTAGGGTCTCGTGGCGCTAGTTTCGGCCGATGGGACGCCCCCTCCGTCACCTCGAAGCCGGCGCGTACTACCACGTCGGGATCCGCGGCAACAACCACGCGCCGATCGTGCTGGACGATGGAGACCGGATCGTCTTCTTCCACATCCTGCGCCGGATCGAACGGCGCTACGGCTGGCGCACTCATGTGCGCTGCCTGATGGGTAACCACTACCACCTGCTCGTCGAGACCCCGCTGCCGAACCTCGCCGACGGGATGCGGGACCTGAACGGCGGCTACGCGCGGGCCTTCAACGAACGCCACAGAAGGAAGGATCACGTCTTCGGCCGCCGCTACTGGTCGAAGGTGATCGAGTCGGACGATCAATACGAGGCGACGGTCGAGTACATCGTCAACAATCCCCTGCACCACGGGTTCGTGCGCCGGCTCGAGCAATGGCGCTGGACGTCGGGCCCTGCAGTCGGTGCGGTAGATTCGCCTCGTGTCTCACGACACCGACAAGCTGATCCGTCAGCTGTCGCTCGTCGCCTACCTGATGGCGGAGCGACGGCTTCTGACCGCGCGCGACGTGAAGTCGAACGTCGAGGGGTACTCCGAGATGTCCGACGAGGCCTTCGCCCGGCGCTTCTACTCCGACCGCGCCGAGCTCCTTGCTCTGGGTGTGCCCCTCCAGTCGCAGCGCGACGAGTTCACGGGCGAAGAGCTCTACACGCTCCGTTCGGAGAACTACTTCCTCGCCGAGCTCGAGCTGGAAGACGACGAGCTCGCCGCGCTCCAGACCGCGCTCTACCTGCTGGAGGGTCAGTTCGCCTACTCGGAGCCGCTGCGGCTGGCGCTCCAGAACCTTGCGCTCGGTCGCCAGGGCTTCGGCGAGTCGACTTCGGAAACCGCCGTCCGTGTCGAGATGCTCGACCCCGACTACACGCCGGAGATGCCGGGGCGGCTGGGGAAGCTCGAAGGGGCGATCTCGAAGCAGCGCACGATCAAGTTCCCGTACTACTCGATCTCCCGTAACCGCCAGGGCGAACGAACGGTCAATCCGTATGGTCTGCTCTCGGACAACGGCAGCTGGTACGTGATCGGCCAGGATCTCGATCGGAAGGACATCCGGACCTTCCGCGTCTCCCGCATCCGGGGCGACATCAGATTCGCCACGCGGCGAGAGCGGGATTTCCGAATCCCGAACGACTTCGATATCGACGAGTACCGCGGCCGAGCGCCGTGGCAGATCGGCGACATCGAGGGCGAAGCACGCATCGAACTCGCCGGGGATACCGCCTGGTGGGTCGAGCGCGCCTTCGGCAGCGCGGGCCAGTTGGAGGAGGGTGTGTTCGTCACGGGCTACTCCTCGCTGCCGCAGCTGGCCTCCTGGATGCTCCGGCAGGACGGGCGTGCGATCCCGATCGAGCCGGATGAGCTCCGCCGCGAGGTCGCGCAGGCGCTCCGTGCCGTCCGCGAGCGGCACGAAGAAGCTCCGCCCAAGCTCGCCGCGCCGGCGCCGGTGCCGCACGTCGAAGCCTCCGGCGAGCGCCCGGCCGGCCCGGTCGTGCCGGAACGCTTTGCCGTCCTGCAGGCATTGCTTGCGTACCTGCTCGCGGCCTGCGGCGAGGCGAACGACGCGGTGATCCCGGCGCACGAGATCGTCGAGCGGTTCCACATTCCTGAGGAAGAGCTCGAAGAGCACCTGCAACTCCTCAACCTCGTCAACTTCGGCGGCGGCTGCTACACGGTCTACGCCGCGCTCGAGGGCGACAGCGTGCACGTCGACAAGGAGCTGTACGGCGACACCTTCCGCCTCGCGCCGCGCCTGACGCCGCTCGAGGCGCGCGCGATCGGGCTCGCACTGGAGTTCGTGGGGCCCATGATCGCCGCCGACGCGCACACGCCGCTCGACCGCGTGCGGAAGAAGCTCGAGGAGACGTTCGGACAGTTCGAGCTCACGCAAACGCCCAATCCGCAGATCGCGGAGGCGGAAGCCGACCTTGTCGCGACCCTCACCGAAGGCATCCGCGAGCGTCGACTCGTCGAGATCGAGTACCAGAAAGAGGGCGAGCAGACGTGGTCGAAGCGCGTCGTCGAGCCTTACTCGCTCGAGCGGGAGCTGCCGAACTGGCGTGTGCACACGTGGGACCGATCGCGCGACGCCGAGCGTAGCTTCCGCCTCGACCGGATGCGCAGTGCGCAGCTCACTCAGGAACGCTTCGAGCCGCGCACCACGTTCGACCCACACGGATTCCGGGACGGACGTTCCGCCAAGATCCTGTACCTCAAGGGCGTGGCGGCCCGTTGGGCCGCCGAGCGCGGGGCGACGCCGCTGAAGGACGGCACTGCCCTCGCGGAGATGCCGGTCGGGAGCGTGGAGTGGCTGATCGGCGAGGTCCTGTCGCAGCGCGGCGAGGCGATCCTGCTCGAGCCCGAAGAGATGCGCAAGGCGGTTGCCGACCGTGCGCGCGAGCTGGCAAACGAGCTCGGCGTCTCGCGCCTTCGCGCCCGCGCCTAGGCCCCTGCCGGTAATGCCGTCGAGTTTCTGGGTCGCGAGCACCAAGCCAGGGGCCGCACTCGACCGCAGCAAGCTGGTCTGCCTTGCTAAGGGCGAGGGTGGACTCTGGCGCCGCGTGATCGCGGGCCAGAAGCCGACATGTATTGCCGGTAGGGGCCTAGCCAAGCGGAAGGTCGAGCATGAAGACGGACCCGCGCGCGGGCGCCGAATCGACGTCGAGTGAGCCTCCGTGCGCTTCGGCGATCGAGCGCGCGATGAAGAGCCCCAGGCCGGTGCCGGGCTTGGCTCCGCCCTCGACGGTGGCACGGCCGAACTTCTCGAAGATGAGCTTCTGGTCGTCGAGTGGAATCCCCGGGCCGTCGTCGGAAACCGCCACCCGAACGTGCCCGTCGTCCGTTCCTGCGGTGACGCGGACCTCCGCCCCCGCCGGCGAGTACTTGACCGCGTTGTCGACGAGGTTCTGGACGATCTGGCGCAGCCGGTCGCGGTCGCCGCGCACGCGCGGCAGGGTGCCGTTCACCTCGGCCGTCACACGCACTTCGTCTTGTGCAAGGTCCGCCGCAGCCACGACGTCGCGCAAGAGCTCGGCCAGGTCGACGTCGCTGAACGAGAAACTAAAAGTTCCCGCCTCGATCCGCGACGTGTCGAGCACATCGCCGATCAGATCGGCCAGGCGTGACGTCTCGTCGCCGATCAGCTCCAGGAACGCCTGGCGCTGGTCCGCTGTGAGCTCACGCCAGCGTTCCTGCAACGTGCGGGCCGCGCCGATCACGGCCGCCATCGGGCTGCGCAACTCGTGCGACACGAGCGACACGAAGTCGGCGCGCAATGCAGACAGGCGTCGAAGCTCGTCCGCGGTCGTGCGCTCCGCTTCGTATGCGCGGATGTTCTGGACTGCGGTCGCAACGAGCCGGCCCAGCAGCGCGACGAGCTCGATTTCCTCCGGCGAGAAGGCGTCTCGCTCCGCCCGCACGAGGCCGAGCATCCCGATCGTGCGGGGGCCTACCTGTAGAGGCGCGAGCAGGCGGCTCTGCAGGCCCAGCCCAAGCAGGTCTTCCTCTTCGGGATAGCGGTCCGGCTCCATCGCGGGCCGGTAGACGAGCTTGCCCTCGAGCACCTCCTCGAGCACTGACCCTCGGACGGGCCGCGCCGAGCCCGGCGGGAAGACCGTGTCGGTCCCGCGCCCTGCCACGGCCATCACCTCGGCGCGACCGCGCTCGACGAGGACGATCGTCACCCGGTCGAAGTCGATCAGCCCGCGGAGCTCCCTGATGAAGGACCCGAAGGCCTGGTCGACATCGAGTGAGGAACCGAGTGCGCGCGCACAGCGGTTGGTCGCCTCGAGCAGATCGACGCGCCGGCCGAGTTGGTCGCGGAGTGCCTCGGCTTCGCCGGCCCTCGCCTCGGCCAGCGCGGCCTCCTGCCGCAAGCGGGTGACCAGCCAGCTGGTGATCAGCCCGGTGACCAGGAACACGCCAAACGGGAAGGTCACACGGTCCCAGACGAAGCTCGGGCCACCGAAGTGGTTCGACCGCCACCACTCTGCGAGCACGAGAAACGGGAACAGTCCCGCCGAGATAGCGGTCGCGCCGACGAGCCCGTAGCGCAGCGCACCTTCGACGACGACGAAGATCAGCGCCCATCTCGTCGGGCTCCCGTATTCGTACGAGTAGAGCAGCGCGAACGCTGCGATCACGCTTGCATCGAAGATCAGCGCGGCGAGGCCGACGGCCGGGACGAAGGCGCGCTTGCTGACGAAGAAGAAGACCACGGCGCCTGCGGCAAAGACGCCCGTCGCAATCCAGGCGACCGACTCGTAGCCGTCCGGATAGGTGGCCGTGAGAAGACCGACCTCCAGCACGGCGAACAGGACCGCAAGAAGACGGACGCGCGCGATCCACACCTCGATCTCTCGCGCCCGCGCCAGACTTCGCGGTTCAGCCGACATGTCTCTCCTCGATTCGCGCCACCGTCCATTCCGCCTGCTCACGTAGGAGCTCGTCGTCGCTCTCGAGGAAGGCCTCTACAACTGGTAGGTCGGCGCGCCCGCCGGTGTTCCCGAGAGCAACGAGTGCATTGCGACGCAGATAACGCACATCGTTCTTCGGGACATACAGGCGCTCGTAGCGCTGCATCAGCGACGCGTCGTCGCCCTCGAGCCAATCAGTGAGACGCACATGAGGTTCCGCACCCGCGGGCACCGAGTCATCGGCGCGCCGTTTCTCGATTCCGCGGTTCCAGGGGCAGACGTCCTGGCAGATGTCACAGCCGTAAACCTGCGCGCCGAGCTCGGCGCGGTAGTCCTCGGGCACGGCCGCCGGCGCCTGCGTCCAGTAGGAGAGGCACTTCGTCGAATCCACCAGCCCCGGTTCGTCGAGCGCACCGGTCGGACACGCATCGATACAGAGCGTGCACGATCCGCAGTCGAGCTCGAGCGGAGGCGTGGCGTCAACCGGGGCGGTCGTCACAAGCGTCCCGAGCACGACCCACGAGCCATGACGGCGGGTGATCAGCATCGTGTTCTTGCCGTAGAAGCCGACGCCCGCACGTGCGGCTGCCTCGCGGTCCACGTGCTGATTGGCGTCCACGAACACGCGGTACTCGCCGCCGAGCCGAAGCCCGAGCTCGTCCAGCCGCTCGCGCAGCACGGCGTAGCCGTCGTGCCACGTGTAACGCGCGAGTCGTCCTTCGCCCACCTTAAGCGTCGGCTCCGGCGCGTAGTAGCAGTAGGCCGCCGACACGACGGTCCGTGCGCCCTCGACCAACGCCTCGGGATGGCACGAGACCTCGGGCTGCGCCATCGTGAAGCGCATGTCGGCGAAGAGCCCACGCTCCTTTCGCTCCCGGATGTGCCGCTCGGTGTCCGCGTAAGCCGAAACCGGCGCCGCTCCGACGACGTCGAGCTCCAGCTCCTCGGCGAGCCCCTCCAGCTCAGCAGCGGTCATATGCGAGATTGTGCCCAGTGAAGGCCGTACGCATTCACGAGGACGGCGGACCGGAGGTGCTCCGCTACGAAGACGCCCCCGATCCGGTGCCAGGCACCGGACAGGTCCTGATCGAGCTGCGCGCGGCGTCGCTGAACCATCTCGACGTCTGGATCCGCAAAGGCCTCCCGTCCGTGCCGAAGCCGCGCATCCTCGGCGCCGACGGCGCCGGCGTCGTGGTCTTGGGCGACGGTTTCGCACCGGGAGACCGCGTCGTCATCAACCCGGGACACGATCTCGGCAACGGCAAGATATCCGTCGTCGGCGAGCATTCCGACGGCACGCACGCGGAGCTGATCGCAGTGCCGGCTTCCCAGGTGTATCCGCTGCCCGACGACATCGACTTCGAGGCTGCCGCTGCCTTCCCGCTCGTCTTCGAGACCGCTTACCGGATGCTGGCAACGAAAGCGCGGCTGCAGGAGGACGAGTGGGTGCTGGTCTGGGGGATCGGGGGCGGCGTCTCGACCGCGACGCTCGCGATCGCCAAGGCGCTGGGCGGCCGCGTGATCGTCACCTCGTCGAGCGCCGACAAGCTCGACCGCGCACGGGAGCTCGGAGCTGATGCGACGTTCAACCACGAGACGGACGACGTGGTGGCAGGTGTGAAGGAGGTCACCGGGGGCGGTGCGCACATCGTCGTCGACCACGTGGGCGAGGCAACCTGGAAGCGATCGCTGGACGCTGCCCGCCCCGAAGGACGGGTCTGTGTCTGCGGCGCGACGACCGGACCGAACCCGCCCGCGAACTTGCACCGCATCTGGTGGAAACAGCTGACGGTCTTCGGCTCGACGATGGGATCGCAGACCGACTTCGAAGCGGTCTACGAGCTGGTCGTGTTAGGGCGCGCCGTGCCCGTCGTCGACGCGGTCCTCCCGCTTGCAGAGGCCGCCGCAGCACACGAGCGGCTCGAAGCCGGCGAACAACTCGGCAAGATCATCCTGCGTATCCCGGACTAGTTGTCTAGGAACTACAACTAGTCCGGCGCAAGAGCTACCCGATGCCGAGGATGAACTTGGCGTCGTCGGACATGCGCTCGGGAGTCCACGGCGGATCCCAGGTGAGCTCGATCTCCACGTCCTCGACCCCGGGGACCTCCCGCGCGGTGCGGACGATGTCCTCCTGGATCATCGGCCCTGCGGGACAGCCCATCGACGTGAGACTGTGGATGACTTTGATGCGGGGCCCGTTCACCTCGACGTCGTAGAGCAGTCCGAGCTCGACGATGTCCATCCCGAGCTCGGGATCCTCGACCTGCTTCAGCGCCTCGAAAACTTCTTCCTTGGTTGGCATCAGTCGAGTCTAGCTAGTAGCCCAGTAGGCGCACTTCCTCGCGCCGCTCGCGGGCGAAGAAGTGGATCCCGTCGATGAAGCGCACCCAGTTGCAGCGCGTGCACATGACGAGTGAGTGCAGGCGCGCCGAATCGGTGAGGAAGCGGACACCACGGAGCAGATCTCCGTTCGAGACGCCAGTCGCAGCGACGATCACTTCCCCGGGAGCAAGCTCTTCGGTCGTGAAGACCCGCGTGGCGTCCTCGATCCCGAGCTCACGTGCCTCGTCGATCTCACGGCGGGACGTCGGCCAGAGCTGCGCCTGCAGCTCGCCCCCGAGACAGCGCAGAGCAGCGGCCGTCATAACCGCCTGACGCGTCCCGCCGATCCCGACGGCCATGTGGTCATTGGTGCCTCGGATGGCCGCGGAGATCGAAGCGGTGACAGTGCCGTCCTGGATTAGCTTGATCCGCGCACCGGATGCGCGTATCTCCTCGATCAGATCGTGGTGGCGGGGACGGTCGAGCACGATCGTCGTGATGTCGTTGGGTCTGCGTCCGAATGCATCCGCGATCGCCTGCACGTTCTCGCCCATCGACTTGAGGAGGTCGATCGAGCCGCGCGCGCGCGGGCCGACGGCAAGCTTGCGCATGTACATGTCTGGCAACTCGAGGAGCGAACCGCGCTCGCCGACCGCGATCATGGACATGGCACCGTTGCCGCCGCGCGCGACGACGCCACGACCCTCGAGCGGGTCGAGGGCAAGATCGACGCTCTCGCCGCCTGCACCGATGTCCTGGCCGGCGCGAAGCGGGGAACCCTCCATGGCGGAGCCGATCACGACCCGCCCCTTGATCGGAAAGTCGTCCAGGACCGCGCGCATCGCGGCAGCCGCATCTGCCTCGGCTGCATCCTGATCCGCCCGCCCGAGCCAGCGTGCCGCCGTCAGGGCGCCACCCTCGGTGACACGGACGTATTGCTCGCAGAGGCACAGGGCCGTGGTCGGAGGCTGCTGCTCTGCCAGATCCACCGCCTCGTCGACCGTTTCAGCCATTCAGACCCGTTGTACCTGTTCGGCACTCGCCAGCACGAGCTCGAGGACGGAATCGATCGCCGCCCTGATGTCGTTGTTGGCGATCACCGGCACGTTGTGGCGCTTGGCGCGCCTGACAATGTGGTCCTGGACGCGACGAATGTCGTCCAAGCGGTCGATGTATTTCGCATGTGGACGGAGACCGTCCAGCCCAGCGTCTCGCACCATGAAGTGCGTGCTGTGCTCCTCTTCGTCCTCGATCGCGAGCACGCACTGCACGACGAGCGCCCCGTCGATGCGCGGCAGCATCCCGGGGACGAGGTGCACGCCCTCGAGCACCATCGACCAGCCCTCCTCGAGCGCGCGTTCGATGGAGGCTCGTACGCCGACCATCACGTTGCGTGTCTGCTCGAGGAACCCGGCGATGACGGGGTCGTCTGCCTGCTCCGGCTCGCGCAAGCCGGCCGCCGCCTCGAAGCTCGAGTAGTGGATCGACGGCATGAACTCCTTTGAAAAGAACGCGCGCATCGTCTGCCGGACGAAGTCCGTCGACGTGACACGCGTGATCCCGAGGCGGTAGGCCGCCTCGGTCGCGACCGTCGACTTGCCCGTGCCGGTCGCGCCGCCCACGAGCACGATCACGGGCAGGTCGAGCTCCTGGAGCTCGCGGAAGCGGCGGAGCCGCCGGATCGCCTCCGAGCCCTGCTCCTCGCCCAGCACTTCGATCGCGAGCTCCTCGACCCGCTCGAGCTCGACGCTCTGCTCCCCGCGGTCGGTCAGATCCTGATCGATCCGTTTCGCGAGCTCGTAAGCCCGCCCGAGCGGGACGCCGACGGCGACCAGCGCCCGCGCCATCAGTCCCTTCGAGTACGGGTGCTCGGGCGTCCCGAGAGGCAACGGTTCCGAGTGGCGTGGATGGTTCATGCTCGGGCTCCCGCACGAACGAGTCCCAGGATCGCGTCGTCCAACTCCGGCGAAACGACCTCGTTCTCGGCGAAGACGACCTGTACGCCTCGCGTCTGCGCCGCGACGGCGACGAGATCGATCGCCGCTGCCTTGATCTCGACGAGATAGACGTCGGCGTCTGTTCGTTCGAGGTCCTCGCTCAGCTGGGCACGGTCGGCCAGGTTGCGCGACACGCTCACGACTTCGGCATCGAGATGACCAGTCGGCGCTGCGCCGGTGGTGAACACCGCGACGCGTCGTCCCTGCAGCGGTGAGATCGGGCGCAGACGGAGCTCCGCTACGAGGACCGGGATCTTCTTCAGCGCGCGAATCGCTCCGACATCGCCGCCACCGACGAGCACTACGAGATCCGAGACGAGCACGCGGTACGCGTTGAGGTACGCAAGCGGATCGTGCCCGCGGCCGCTGACGAGAATCCGTGCGTCGACATCGATCGGCGGGATCGCCGCGCCGCTGCCGTCGAAGACGACGACGTCCGGTTCGCGCTCCGCCGCAAGCGCTGCGCCTTGGAGGACGTTGGAAGTGGTCACAGCACCGGCCAGCCCCCCTCCTGCACGGCGGCAGCCGATCGTTACGACCCCGGTGAGGGCAGCAGTCTCGAGATAGTCCGAGGCCGCGTGATGGCCCGCATGTGAAAGGTCGAGCAGCGATGCGATGGTGGGCTGTACGACGGCGATCTGCGGCTCTGCCGGTCCGCCCCGCCCCATCGCTACGACGACTACGTCGCGGTCCCGTGCCAGCAAGCGCGCGACGTGTCCCGTGACGGCGGTCTTCCCAACCCGCTTGCCGGTTCCGATCACCGCCAGAGACGGGAGCGGGAACGACGCGTACGGCGGCGGCGAGAACTGGAAGTCGGCCCCCTCATAGCGAAGTCCGGCCGCCAGGACGCGGCTCGCAAGCAGCAGCCGTTCGCGGGGTCCGAGAACCGGCTCGTCCGACATGTCCACGACGACTTCGGCGTCCGAAAAACCGTCGTCGAGCGATTCCAGCAGTGGCACGCCGTACTCGATGTCGCCTCGTAGCTTCTCCGTCCCGCCCGCAAGCCAGGCGCCGATCACCTCGTACGGCAGCTCGGCGATCGCGTCGCGCACCACCGGCGGATAGTGCTCGCCGTCGATCACGACCAGCGCCCGTGTCATCGCCGCGAGGTCACCTCGCCCTCGATTCGAGCGGTGTACTTCTCGAACTCGAGCGTGTCGATCGAGAACTGAATGATCTTCTCCTGGCCGTGGAACGGGTACCTGCGCCACACGTCGATGTGCGTCCCGGAGAACTCGATCACGTTGTAACAGGGCCGTGTGTTCCCGCGAAGGCGCAAGGACGACACGGTTCCCGCGTTGACGATGAAGAGATTCTCCAGCCGCCACGCGTACGGCACGTGCTTGTGCCCCGAAAGGACGAGGTTGACACCCGAGCGCTGCAGACACTCGATCGTGTCCCCGGCGTCGTAGATGATGTTGCGCTCGCGGCCCGTCCCCGGAACCGGCAGCAGGTGGTGGTGGCAGACGAAGACCCGGAGGTCGGCCGGCGCGGCGAAGCTCTCCTCGATCCAGGCGTAGCGCCCGCGACCGATCTGGCCGTGGTCGAGGTCGGGCTCAGTGGAGTCGACGGCGACAACGGTGACCCCGCCGACGCGCATCACGGAGTTGCGGTCGCCGAAGAGCTGCTCGAAGTGGACGTAGCCGACGTTGCGGGAGTCGTGGTTGCCCGGGATGATGACAACCGCCTCGCACGTGATCGTGTTGATGAACTCCTTGGCGAGCGCGTACTCCTCCTTGAAGCCGAAGGTCGTCAGGTCGCCGGAGATGACGACGATGTCCGGCTGGAGGTCGTTCACCTCAGTGATCGCACGCTCGAGCAGGTTTGGCAGGAAGAACTGCGTGCCACAGTGCAGATCCGAGATCTGGACGATCGTGAACGTGCCGTCACGGGTCGCCATGCGCGAAGTCTAGGGCCATCCGAGCGCGTTGCTACCCTGAATCCAGGTGATACTGGAAACGCCTGATTTCCAGGCATATCGAGGCCAGGAACCTCCCCGCTTCGCAAACAAGGCAGAGCTCGAATGCGCAAAGGTCCTGGACTACTACGGTGTGCCCTGGGAGTACGAGCCGAAGACCTTCGTCCTCGAGGAGGACGAGAATGGCCGCATCGTCGAGGCCTTCAAGCCCGACTTCTACCTGCCTGAGCAGGACCTGTACGTGGAGGTCACGGTGATGAAGCAGTCGCTCGTGACGCGAAAGAACCGCAAACTGAGGAAGCTGCGCGAGCGCTATCCCGACGTGCGCGTGAAGCTCTTCTACAAGCGCGACATCGAGCGCCTGGCGGAGCGATACCACCTCGAGCTCGCGTCGTAGTGGCTCGGCCGGTGCCGTTGCCGCGCTTCTCGGTCGCGAGGCGCAAGCCAGACAAGGACGCAGGGAGTGCTCGGGCTTTTCTGCCCGAGCGCGACTGAGGACGCAGGATGGCGCCGCGGATCGCGGGCGAGAAGGGCGGATGATGGTGCCGGCCGAGCCACTCACTCCCCAGTCGCGGCTCGGGGAGGTCTACCTCACGAGCGAGGAGCTACGGACGCGTGTCCGCGAGCTCGGGCGCGAGATCTCCCGTGACTACGAAGGGCGGGAGCCGCTGCTCGTCGCCCCACTCAAGGCGAGCGTCGTCTTCGTGTCGGACCTGTCCCGCGCCCTGACGATCCACCATGGCCTCGACTTCATCGAGCTCGCAAGCTACGCGGCCGGCGCCGACCAGGGCGGACATGCCCGTGTCCGCCTGCTCAAGGATCTGGACGCTGAGATCACCGGCCGCCACGTTCTGATCGTCGAGGACGTGATCGACACGGGCTTGACGCTCAACTACCTCTGCAAGACGCTCGGGCTCCGGGACCCCGCCTCGCTCGCCGCGGTGACGCTCCTCGACCGCCCCTATCGCCGCCTGGTGGAGGACGTGCCTGTTCGCTACGTGGGCTTCACGGTGCCCGACGAGCTGTTCGTGGGCTACGGATTCGATCTGCAGGAGCGCTACCGCAATCTGCCTGACCTGCACGTCCTCCGCAGACAGACTTAGGCAAGGCTAAACTTCACTGCGGGGATGATGTCGACCCGCGCAGAGGAGAGCCCGCGCCTGCCTGGGGCAGGCGAGCGCGTGCTCCAGGGCAAGTCGCGCTGGGGAGTTTTGCCCTTCCTGGGCCCGGCCTTCATCGCCTGCGTGGCCTACATGGACCCGGGCAACTTCGCGACGAACATCGCGGGCGGGTCCAAGTTCGGCTTCACGCTCGTCTGGGTGATCGTCGCGTCGAACCTGATGGCGATACTGATCCAGACCCTCTCGGCGAAGCTCGGCATCGCAACCGGCCGGAACCTCCCCGAGGTCTGCCGGGAGCGCTTCTCCCGCCGGACCTCGATCGGTCTCTGGATCCAGGCCGAACTGATCGCGATGGCGACCGACCTGGCCGAGTTCCTCGGCGCCGCCGTCGGAATCAAGCTGCTGCTCCACATCCCGCTCTTCCCGGCGGCGGTCATCACCGGCGTGATCACATTCCTGATCCTCGGGCTCCAGCGCTACGGCTTCCGTCCGCTCGAGGCCGTGATCACTGCATTCGTCGCCGTGATCGGAGTCTGTTACCTCGGCGAGCTCTGGTTCGCCCATCCCCCGCTGGCCGAGGTCGCGAAGCACGCAGTGGTGCCCGACTTCGCCGGCAACGAGTCGGTCCTGCTGGCGGTCGGGATCCTCGGCGCGACGGTGATGCCGCACGTGATCTATCTGCACTCCGCGCTCACCCAGAACCGAATCGTGCCCCGGAACGACGAAGAGGCGAAGAGGCTCTACTGGTACACGCGCATCGACATCCTCATCGCCATGGTGATCGCCGGCCTGATCAACATGGCGATGCTCGTCATCGCAGCGACTGTCTTCTTCGGCAGCGGGCTCACGAACGTCGACTCACTCGAGGGAGCGCACCGAACGCTCGAACCGCTCCTCGGGGGCGCGTCGAGCGTGCTCTTCGCGCTCGCGCTGACCGCATCCGGGCTATCGAGCTCGACGGTCGGCACGATGTCCGGCCAGGTCGTCATGCAGGGCTTCATCCAGCGAAGGATCCCGCTGTTCGTGCGCCGCCTAGTCACCATGATTCCGGCATTCATCGTGATTGCGATCGGGCTCGACCCTTCGCGGACGCTCGTGATCAGTCAGGTCATCCTCTCCTTCGGGATCCCGTTCGCGCTCATCCCTCTGGTGATGTTCACGAGCCGTCGCGACATCATGGGCGTGCTGGTAAACCACCGTCTGACAGTCGCGGCGGCGGTCGTGGTCGCCACGATTATCTCCGGCCTGAACATCTTTCTGCTCGGCCAGACCTTCGGCGTGCTCGGATGAAACAGGGCGGCTAGCCGCTCCCTCGTCTCACCATCGGTACCAGGGTGCCGAAACAACCGGCCGCCCCCGAGGGGAGCGGCCGGCGTCGTCGGGAGACGACCTGTCCGTACCCAGGCAAAGACCCAGTCCTCGACTCCCTCCGGGTACGAATTACAACTGGAAACGTGCGACTTGGGAATCTAGGTACCGCTAGAGGTAACCCAAGGGATCCACGGGGCTCCCGTTGATCCGGACCTCGAAGTGCAGGTGGGCGCCGAAGCTATGGCCTGTGTTTCCCACGTAACCGATCACCTGGCCCTGACCGACCTGGGCACCAGCCGAGACAGCGTAGGCCGACTGGTGCGCGTAGCACGTCGCCAGGCCCCCGCCATGGTCGATGCAGGTGTAGTTGCCATAGCCTCCGGTCCAGGCAGCGAGTACGACGCTGCCGCCCGCTGCGGCATGGATGGGAGTCCCCGAGGGCGCGGCAATGTCGATGCCTGCGTGAAGCGCACCCCAGCGGTAGCCGAACGGGCTCGTTACCTGGCCGCTCACGGGCCAGATCAGCCCCGACGACGAAGGCGTCGTATCGCCCGCGCCTTGTGTCGCCGCGAGTTGCCCGCGAACCCGCGCGTCCGCGGCAGCGAGCGCATTCGCCTCGGCAATGAACGCCTTCTCCTGCTCGCGGGTGGAGGCAAGCGCCCCCTTCTGCTTGCTACGCCTACTCGAGAGCGAGCTCTTGCTCGCGAGTAGCTGGCTCTTCGCGTCGCGCTGCTGTTGGGTGCGGACTGCGACGACCTGTGTCTCGGAATGAACGCGGGTGCGGATCGTCTTCGTGCGCTCGCGGGCCAGGTGGACCTCGTCGCGCGCATCGGCGACCTCGGCGGCGATGCGTTTGTCCTGCCGTGCAATCGCCTCGAGGTAGTGAATCTGGTCGAGCACGTCCTGGAACGACTTCGACTCGAGGATCACCTCGACGAGCGTGGGATCGCGCGTCTCGTAGATGTCGATCATGCGCAGGTTGAGCTGGCGTAAGACGTTGGCGTACTGACGTCTGAGGAAGTTCAGACGCTCGGTCTCGAAGTTGAACAGCTCGTTGAGCCGGTCGAGCCGCTGCTGGTGCAGCGCAAGATCACGCTCGAGGGTCGAGAGCTTTTGCGAGACGTCGCCGACCTTCCGCTCGAGAGAACGGATCTGAGACGTGACGTCGGAGATCTGGGTCGTCAGCCGGGCCTCCTTGGCGCGCGCGGCCGCGATGCGTGCCTGAATCTCGGCGAGCTTCCCGCTGTTGTCGCCGGCTGCCGGCGCAGCGAGTACGAGCCCGGCAATGAGAAGGAGGGCCAGTCTGCGGGCCATGAGCGAAGGTTCGGCGGGGCTTCGGACGTCCCTGCCGGTCGACGGGCGCCTCAGGCGCCTCTGCGCCCCTCCTTGGGCTCCTCAGGGGCGAGCGGCCCCGGCTCCGGCATGATCGCCGGCTCGGGCGGATTCCCCTCGTCTGGCGGCGGATAGGGCTCTGGGATGACCGCTGGGCCGCTAGGAGCGCCCTCCCCGGGCTGGGCGGGCTGATCGGGCAGCTCGACCATCTCGGTCGCCTGAACCTCCAGCCTGCGTCGTTCGAGCCGCTCCTGGGTTCGTGCCACGACTGCCTCCATCTCCGCCTCCCTGAGCGCCGCGAGCTCGTCCAGCTCTCGTACCTGCCCGCGCGCCCTTTCGGTCGCTTGATCGTCCCCACGGTACACCGCATCTCCGAGCTCGAATAGGAGCCTTTCGCGAAGGAGGCTCATTCGCTGGAGCTCCCGCCGCAGGGCGAGCAGCCGGCGGGCCGCTCGGCCGCGTGCCGTCAGGGAGTCCGCGGCGACGCCGGCCCGCGCGCGCAAGCCGTCCAGTGCACCGGCCGTGGAGCGGGCGACGGCGCCGTCCGGCTTGCGCCGCGCAGCCTCGACGAAGAGGAGCACGAGCAGGACGCTGACGCCGAGTGCTATGAGCCCGAACGGCCAGTGGCCGAACGCGAAGAGCACTACCGCGAGCCAGCGCCACCCCACCGAGAACGAGCACGAGCGTGGTTGGCGTGATGCCGTAGTAACGCGGCTCGGTACGCACGTACTGCACCGGGACCAGCCCGGTCTCGTCGGGCGGCAGCTCCATCACCTTCGTCTCGCCGGCAACGGCGGGATGTCCGCACTGCGGGCAGTAGCGACTCGTCTTCGTCAGCCTCGCGCCGCAGTTCGCGCAGCTAGCCATGCGCCGCAGCGCGTAAGTCGAGGGAACGCAGCGCTTCGGCGGCGCGACGCCTCAGCGGGCCGACGAGCTCGCGGTAGTCGTCGTCCGAGACCTTGCCCGTGCGATGGTCGAACTCGAGCTCCTTGAGCGCCGCAAGCGCGCGATCACGCTCCTCGGACAGCGCCAGCCGCCGCTGTTCCGACTCGTCGGGCCGAACGAGCTTGTCGTCTTGCGGCCGCGGCTCGCGCAGGAAGGGCAAGGCGACGAGCGCGACGCAAGCCACGGCGAGCACGGCACCGACGACGAGCGCAGCGGTCATGCCCGCACGATGGCGCCCGCATAACGCTCGGCCAGGCGCCGCTCCTCTCGGGCGTCGGGCCACAGCGCGATCAACGCGCCGCCGACGAACACGAAGCCCGCGAGCCAGAGGAGGTTAACGAGCGGCTTCTGCAGCGCCTTCAGGTCGATACTGCCATCGCTGTTCACCTGGTCAGCGATCAGGAACAGGTCGCCGCCGGTGAGCAGGTCGTGGCGGATCGCCACCTCGTTCGACACTTGGTCTTCCGCGAAGTACTGATTCTTGCCGGGTCTGTAGCGCCCGAGGTATTTATCGCCGCGGTACACGTCGACTAGGGCGCGGATCGCACGGTGGTTCGACTCCATCCTCGTCTGGAAGCCGCGAAACACCAATCGATCGCCTGCGACGGTCATGGACTGGCCCGGCTTCAGGCGCGACTCGCGCACCGTTTGGTAGGCGCTCGCCCCGGTCACGCCGATGGCGAGGAGCACGACGGAGGCATGCACGACGTAGCCGCCGTAGCGACGACGGTTACGTGCGATGAGCGAGGAGAACGCCCCAGCCCAACCGAGGCCGCCGAGTGCCTTGCGCGCGATCGTCCCGCGCACGAACTCAAGCACGATCGAGGCCAGGACGAAGACAGAGAACGTGTAGGCAATCACGCCGATGCGCGAGGATCCCGCGCCAGCCGCGAGCAGTGCAACCCCCGCGAGCATCGCCGCACCGAGCGGCCACAGGAACGTCTGTCCGAGTGCGCGTAGCGACGCTCGACGCCACGCGACGAGTGGGCCGATGCCCATCAGCAACAGCAGCGGAACTCCGAACGTATGCAGGAAGAAGTTGTAGTAGGGCTTGCTCACTGTCGCGGCCTGCCCGGTCACGGCGTCGGACAGGATGGGATACATGACGCCCCACAGAATCGTCAGCGCAAGCGCGACCAGGAGGAGGTTGTTGTAGAGGAAGGTCGCCTCACGCGACACGAGCGACTCGAGGCGCGTCTTTGTACGGAGGAGCGGCAACCGCGCGAACACGAGCGCCAGTGAGCCGACGGCGATCAAGCAGATGAAGCCGAGGAACCACGGTCCGATCGAGCTCTGCGTGAACGAGTGAATCGACTGGATGATCCCGCTGCGCGTAAGGAATGTCCCGAAAAGCGACAGGCCGAACGCGAGCACGACCAGCAGCATGTTCCACACCTTCAGCATGCCGCGCTTCTCCTGAATCATCACGGAGTGAAGGAACGCCGTGGCTGCTAGCCACGGCATCAGCGCCGCGTTCTCGACCGGGTCCCACGCGAAGAAGCCGCCCCAACCGATCTCGACATAAGCCCAGTGGGCGCCGAGCAGCTGGCCGATCCCGAGAAATGCCCACGCGGCGAGCGTCCAGCGCCGGGTGGCGACGATCCAACGCTCGTCGGTGCGGCGGGCGAGCAACGCGCCCATCGCAAACGCGAACGGGACCGTCAGGCCGACGTACCCGAGGTAGAGCATCGGCGGATGGATCGCCATGTACGGGTTCTGCAGGCTCGGGTTGAGCCCCGCGCCGTCCGCCACCGCAGCCTGCGTTGCGAACGGGCTCGCCACGAACACGAGCAGGAGGGCGAAGAAGGTTCCGACCAGGCCCAGGGTCGGGACAACCCAGGCGAGCACCTGGCGATCCACCCGTCGCGAGGTCAGCACGGCTGCAGCCGAATACCCGGAGAGAACGAGCAACCACAGCAGCAGCGACCCTTCCTGTCCGCCCCAGAATGCCGTCAGCGTGTAGCCGAGCGGCAGCTCGCGACTGGTGTGGTCGGCGACGTACTGGAACGAGAAGTCGTGGCGGGCGAGCGCCCCGAGGAGTACCGCCGCAGCGACCACGGTGGCGGCGAACGACCCGAGCAAAGCATTCTGCGCGGACTCGGCGAGCCGTCGCCGTCCCTTCCACGCGGCAAGTGACCCGGCGACGAGCGCATAGACGAGCAACAGGAACGACGTGACGAGCGCCGCGCGTCCGAGGTCAGCCATCAGTGCCCCTGCCGGTGGCGCTGCCGAGTCGCTGGGTCGCGAGCACCAAGCCAGAGGTCGCACTCGCTCGCAGCCAAGGCTGGCAGCCTTGGTAAGAGCGAGGGTGGGCTCTGGCGCCGCGTGATCGCGG
>JBBRZA010000021.1:0-38477 GCA_038237145.1 Gaiellales bacterium | reverse complement strand
GCTGCTGAGGTTTGTTCAAGCCGTCCTCGCTGGCTTCCTTTCGCTGAAGTGCTCTCAGTTTGGTAGCACGGTAGGTAGCACGGCTTGCTCCCTCGCTGGCCTTGGATCGTCAACCGCGACGCCGAGTCGAGGAGCCGCGTCAGCCCTGCGGCTAGCGGATCGGTGAAACTGTCACTTGGTGGAGGTCCCGGAGGTTCGCTATGCGAAGAGCGGCGATGTCAGCATCGCCTATTCGGTGCTGGGAGAGGGGCCTGTCGACCTCGTCTTCGTTCCGGGTTTCGTCTCCAACGTCGAGTACGGCTGGTACGAGCCGGGCCTCGCAGATTTCTACGGCAGCCTCGCGGCCTTCAGCCGGCTAATCGTGTTCGACAAGCGAGGTACGGGCCTCTCCGACGCTCTGGAACCAGGCCAGCCGTTCGAGATCCGCATGGACGACGTCCGCGCAGTCATGGACTCCGCCGGCTCGAAGCGGGCAGTGCTCATTGGCTACTCCGAAGGCGGCTCGATGGCAACGCTCTTCGCCGCGGCCGATCCCGGGCGGACGATCGGCTTGATCCTGTACGGCGCGCTCATCGCTGGAACGTGGTCGCCAAACACCCCGTGGGCCTGGCGCCGAGAACAGTGGGACGAATGGCTAATCAACGTGGAGCGTCGATGGGGCACCCACGAATATTGCGAAGAACAGTTGCGCGACGATGCGCCGAGCAAGGTCGGTGACGCGGATTTCGAACGCTGGTACGCAACGCGGCTTCGTCTCGGCGCAAGCCCGGGGGCGGCTGCCGCGCTGATCAGGACCGCGAGGGAGATCGATCTCGGCCACGTCCTCCCGAGTGTGCGCGTCCCGACACTCGTCCTACACCGCTCGGGTGACCGGCTCGTCGACGTGCAAAATGCACGTTACGTCGCAGAGCGGATTCCTGGTGCGCGCTACGTCGAACTTCGCGGCGATGACCATTTGCCTTGGGTTGGGGACGTTGCCGGAATCGTGGAGGAGATCCGGACGTTCATCGCGTCGGCCGCGGAGGCGCCGGACGAGGGGCTCGCAGATCGCGTGCTCGCGACGGTGCTGTTCACAGACATCGTCGGCTCGACGGCGAAGGCTGCCGAGCTCGGAGACCGTCATTGGCGCGAGTTACTCGAGGCCCACCACGAGCGAGTGCGGCGGCAGCTCATTCGCTACCGCGGTCGCGAACTCGACACAGCCGGTGACGGCTTCCTCGCCAGCTTCGACGGCCCCGCGCGCGCGATTCGCTGTGCCGGAGCGATCCTGGAGTCGGTCGGCGAGCTCGGCCTCGATCTACGGGTGGGACTGCACACGGGCGAGTGCGAGGTCTTGGACAGAAAGGTCGGCGGCATCGCGGTTCACATCGGCGCGCGCGTCGCGGCCGAGGCCGCTCCCGGCGAAGTGCTGGTGTCCAGCACGGTCAAAGACCTCGTCGCGGGCTCGGGCATCGAGTTCCGCGACCGCGGCACCGCCCAACTGAAGGGCGTGCCCGGCGAGTGGCGGCTGTTCGCTGTGCATGAGCTCGACTGATCGCCTTGAGTCCGCGCAGGTTTCCACCATCCGCCACCGGTCCGTGCTCTGCCCGTATCGGCCGCCGACGCGTCGGATCGAAACGCGATCGCCGGCAATCATCATGGCCGCGAAGCGGCCGGATTTGCCGGCGGAGTGGAGCTAGCCGGGCTCGAACCGGCCACCTCCTGGGTGCGATCCAGGCGCGGCTGGGGACTCAGGGGGACGAGTGGGGATGGCTGAGCCGTTTTCGCGCTCTCGAACGGGGTCGGATTCCCCCTCGTTCCCCGCCTCTGCTCACCACAACTCACCACTCCGGGCGGCATCGCCGAGTCCACGCAACGCGCCGAAGTACCTGATTTCGCCTTTACACGAGCGCGATCATCTCTTGCGAGGAGATCCTTCCCTTACGAGCTGGAAGAACCGCCTGGCTGGCCCGCGCCTCCCCGGAGCGTGTGCGGGCGTCCCGGACTCGAGAACATTGACGCTACTCGGCGGAAAAGCCACGGCCGCACGCGCTCCCGTACGAAGCGGTCGCGCTGAACGTGATCAGCCAGCGCGAAGCGTCGAGCCTCGCGGTCTAGGTCGGCCTGTCGTTCGCGTCCGAGGATTCGGAATTGCTCCTCCATTGCTCCCGACTGTAGGCCGCTCTGCGGCACAGAACATCGGAGGGCTTCCCTACTTTGCGCCGAGGATCTCCCTATCTTCGAGACCGAGTCGGACCGCTTCCTCGGCCGCAGCGATCCGGTTGGGAACGCCAAGCTTTCTGAGGATTGCGGACACGTGGTGATCCACGGTTTTCGGCGACACGACCAGGCGCTCGGCGATGTCGGCGTTGCGTAGGCCCTGGCCGAGGAGTGCAAGCACCTCGAGCTCACGGCTGGTCAGCCCAGCGGGATTGAGTTGAGTGCGTGGTCGCGGCCCGCGTGGGATCGTGCGAACGCCGAGCGCACGAAGCCGTTCCACGACCAAGCTCGCCGCAGGTCGGGCACCTAACGACTGGAAGATTTCAAGGGCCCTGCGGAGATCTTCCTCGTCCTCGCTGTCGGCGAGCGCAAGCGCTTGGTGGTATGGACAACCGATGGTTTCCCATGCTGAAGCGGCGGCACGGTATCGGCCGGCGAAGTGGAGCGCGTACGGTTCCGCCGCGCCCTCTGGCAACTGGTCGAGCGCGCCGCCCTTCCACGCCCAGAACCCGAGTTCACCCCGCCACCACGGGTCGATCAACCGCTCCACTCCGAGGGGCAGCATGTTTTCTGCTTCGGCGCGCGCAAGCACGGTGTCCCCTTCGAGCCATGCAGCCTCGACCCGCCCTGCCTGCAACGCGCACAACTGTTCGCGCTCTCCTTGCGGGCCGGTTAATTCGAGCGCTTCGTCGAGGAGTGACCAGGGATCGGGATCGCCCCGGCGCGCGCGGAGTCGGCCCAGCACTGTGAGCGCCTTCAGCCTGATGACGCGGGCCGAACGCCGCTCGCAGAGGAGCGCGTTTGCCAGCTCGGTTGCCTCCTGCCAACGTCCACGCTCAAGGGCTACCTCGGCGAGATCGCTGTCGAGGCGGCGGCGGTAAAGATTGAGTTCGACGTCTTGGTCGGTCAGGTATTCGATCGCCTCGTCGCGATATCGGCCGACGAGGTCGTAGCGCCTCAGATCCCCGGCGGCCTCGACCAGATTGATGAGTGCCCGGGCAGCGTCGTCCTGGAGTCGTGCGGCCTTCGCTCGACGGAAGCTTTCTTCCAGCTTCGCCCAGCCCGGTTCCTTCCCCAGATAGATCTCGGCGATCCCGAGGGTCGCGAGCGCATGAACCGCCACCGGCTCGTCCCCGAGGCGCTCGGCGAGTTCCAAGGCTCGCTCACTCCATGACAGCACGACGAGTTCATCGTGGACGCCGACCAGGTACCGCTGGGCAAGCGTCGCGTATGCGCGGGCAAGTTCGAGAGACGGTGCGGAGACCGACTCGAGAAGCTCCACAGCGCGCTCTGCGACCTCGATGGCGCGCTCGCCGTCACCTGAGAACCACGTGACGAGGGACAGCGCGCGGAGACAGTTGCCTTCGGCGCGAACGTCCCCCAGTCGACGCCAGCAGTCCAACGCCTCCTGCTGAGAGGCGAGCGCGCTGTCGACATCGTCGATGACCAAGGACTCGCGAGCATGGCACTCAAGGAGCTCGGCCCGCGACCGTTCGTCAAGTTCGGACGCGCAACGGAGAGCGGCTGCGTAGTGCGCGGCCGCCTCGCGATGAGCGCCCAGGCCTACTGCGCGCTCCGCCGCAGTCGGAGCCAGCTCGAGCACCGCCGCCGCATCGCCCGCTTCGACAGCATGGTGAGAGAGGCGACCGGGATCGACCGGCGTGGCCTGGCGGAGCGCCGCGAGCGCTCGGCAATGCAGTGCCGTGAGCTCCGATAGACCCAACCCTTCGCGGACGGCCCGCTGGGCAAGCTCATGTCGGAAGCGCAAGAGGCCGCCGTCGAGCTGCAGCATTCCGCGCTCCACGCATTCCTCAATCGCCGCAAGATCACCGTCCGCAACCTCTCGAAGAAGCGCCGGCTCGCACGCCTGGCCGAGCACAGATGCGGCGCGGAGGATCTGCTGTCCCGCGGAGGACAGCCTGGCAAGACGAGCGAACACGGCATCGCGGACAGTGGCTGGCATCTCGCCCTGTCCCGCGGCGACGACCTCTGTGACGAAGAACGGGTTTCCCGCAGTTGCGCCGTGAAGGGCGACAGCATCCATGCCCCTGCCCTCTATGAGGATTTCGACGGCATCAACCGATAACGCCGGCACCTCAATCTCGAGGCCGACGCCGGCGGGAATGTCACCAAGAGCGAGTCGCAGTGGATGTTCGTTGCCCACCTCGTCATCGCGATAGGTACCGATAAAGAGAATGGCCAGGTCGCGAATGCGCCGCCCGACGACGCGCAGCAGGTCCAGTGTCGCCTCATCTGCCCAGTGCAGATCATCGAACACGACCAAGCCCGGCGAACCGCGAGGTTGTCGTAGCAGTGCCAGAAAGGCGTCGAAGACTCGGTTCCGGTCCACCGCGTTGAGCGCCTCTCGCACGGGACCATTGACCTTGTCGGCGATGTCGACCAACGGAGCGAACGGCCGAGCCGGAACCACGGCATCGCACGAACCCCACAGGACACCAACATCACGTGCCGCATCCGTGCAAAAAGCTTCGACGAGAGCGGTCTTGCCGATGCCGGCCTCGCCACTGACGAGGATGAGATGCCCTCGTCCATGCCGGCTTTCCACCAACAGGTCGCGTAACTGAGCGAGCAACGGTCCGCGCTCCAAGAGCGTCATCGATTGATCGTACTTCCCGTCCGAGGAAGGAAACAGAGAGATTTTCTGGCGGCTTCGATGGAGTCGAAGCACAGTCTCCAACTCAACCGGACTGACCAGGGCGCGACAACAACCGAAGTGGGACTCAATCGGCGAATGGAGCTAGCCGGGCTCGAACCGGCGACCTCCTGGGTGCGATCCAGGCGCTCTCCCAGCTGAGCTATAGCCCCGCGGTGGCGAAGTGTAGCCACCACCTCGGCCGGAAGGCCGCTTTCACGAACCAGATCATCGTCGGCGTCAACGACATCCGTTCGTCGTGATCTTGATGGAGCTGCCGCACACGGCTCGACTGCACACGGCGACTCCCCAAGCTGAGCAGCGACCCCGCCGCCGAAGGATAACGCCGTCAATCAGCTCTTCCCGAAATACTCCTTGATCCGGGCTCGCCGACGTTCCTGGGCGAGTTCCTGTAGATCCTGGGGGAGGTCTTCCGTCAAGGCCTTCTCCCCGACATCGGGGTCCAACCGCCATTTCGTCGCGGCCAGAACCGCTTCCCAAGTTCCGCGGAGCTCTGACGGTTCCGCTTTGAGTACCGACTCGACCTCGGAGACACGCTCGTCTCTCCCGAACGCTTTCCGCATCTCTTCGAGGAGGCGTCGAAGGTTGAGTGTCTCGTCGTCGTACGCCTCGAGCGCGGCGAGGAAATCGCCGGCAGCACTTGCCGCCCGGTCTGCAGCCTCGCGCTGAAGACGAAGATCCTCCTCATACGCGGCGAGCGCCTCGAACTGCTTGGCTTCCGCAAGCTCCTTCTTCTTCTCGGTAAGGCGGGCCTCACGCTCGGCCACGCTCTCCCGGGTGTGCAAGAGGTTCTCGCGCAACTCCGCGACTTGCTGCTCGAGCGTGGCGAAGCTCGAGCTGTCGTCCTCAACGCGCGCCCGCAGGGTCGCCAGGTCGCGTTCCAGCGCCTCGATGTCCTGTGAAATCGTTTTGCTCTCCAAGTGGAGGTCATTCTGACGCGTTCGGGGACCTTTTGCACTCCCTGGCGCCGAATCCGTCCAAAAGTCTAGGTCAGGCCGAGCCGATAGGTTCCGCAGCATGCAGACGTCCCGCGTCGAAGCCTTCAGCGACGGCGTCTTCGCCATCGCGATCACGCTGCTGATCCTGTCGGTCGGGATCGACGAGGTGCCGCACGGGGATCTCGGAACCTATCTCGTCGACCTGTGGCCTGCCTATCTCGCGTACGCAGTGAGCTTCCTCACGATCGGGATCATGTGGGTGAACCACCACCTGCTCTTCGACAACTTCGCAAGGGTCGACCGACCGATGCTGCTGCTCAACATCCTCCTGTTGATGCTGATCGCTTTCGTGCCGTTTCCGACTCGCATCGTCGCGGAGTTCGCGCGCTCCGAGGTCGACCGCCGAAATGCGGCGCTCCTCTACGGGCTCACGATGACGGCAACCGCGATCCTGTTCATCGCTTTGTGGATGTACGGGTCGCACCGGCTCCTCCGCGCAGACGCCGATCCAGTCGTAGTGAGTGGCATCACTCGCAGCTATCTGCCTGGAGCGCCGTTGTACGCGACCGCCACGCTGCTGGCCTTCGTCAGCTCCATCTCCAGCTTGATCATGTTCGCCGCTATCGCGCTCTTCTACGCGCTCTCCGCCGCGCTATTCGGCCGCACGGACTCGACCGTTGCCCGCACTGCTTCCTCAGGAGAACCGTCTTCGTAGGCCGCCGAGCCGAGCAGAACCATCAGTCCTGACGCGGTGCCTGCCACATGTACCTGCTCTGCCGCATTCCGCGGGCCCACGCCGCCGCCGAGGACGGCGACGGAACGCGCGACTCCAAGGTCACAGTGGCACGCGTCGATCTGTGCGTGAACGTCCTCGGCGCTGTCGTAGACGCTGCCCGTGAACGATCCGACCTGGACGAAGTCGGCGCCGCACAACCGCGTCAACGCCGCGATCACATGTGGAGCGACGCCCACCGCCGACCCACGCACCCACAGTGCCGCGCCGACTCGGTGGGCGAAGATCGGCACGCCGAGCTCCGCCTCACGCAGCGCGCGCAGGGAGTCGAGCCCCTGCGCGAACGCGTTCACCATCACGGCGCCCGCGCCCAGCTCGACGACGCGATGCGCCCGTAGCAGCAGCGACTCCACCGGGCCGCTGACGTTCGCGGCGTAGCGAACGCCGTCCGGAAGAACTGCAGCGACCGCGCGCACGCGTTCCTCGAGCGTGCACCAGGCGGGATTGCCGAGCAGCTCGTCGTCCTTGATCAGGTCGGCGCCGCCCGCGGCCAGAGGTGCAGCGGTCGACGCAACCTCCTTCGGAGAGAGCCCGAGCGACGGCTTCACGATGGCTCCGACCAACACCTCGTCGGGCGCAGCGAATGCCGGGCCGGGTAAAAGACCGGCTGGTAGTTCGAGCTCAACGAGCCGGCAGCGAGCGAAAGCGGCGCTGTCGGCCCATTCGCCGGCGAGCAAGGAGGAGACGAGCAGCGTGACATCCCCGCCCCAGTTCTGTTCCGGAAACTCGAGGACGGCCCGCCCATCCGCCTGCGCCACGACTGTGCCGCGCACATGTTCCGACCCGTCGGCGCGGCCGACCGACTCGATCAGCGCCAGCGTCTCCGCCGCTTCAGGCGGGTCGAGCTCGTAGATGGCCCGGATCATCGGACCGAACGCTAAAGGCGAACGCGTCCTCACGCTCCGCGAGCTCAACCGCGCGCTGCTCGAGCGGCAGCTGCTCCTGTCGAGGCAGCGCTTGAGGGTGCCCCGTGCCATCGAGCGGCTCTGCGCACTGCAGGCGCAGTACGCGCCCTCGCCGTACGTCGCTCTTTGGTCGAGGCTGACGGGTTTCCGCAAGGAGCAGTTGACTCGGGCGCTGGAGGACCGAAAGGCCGTCAAGTCCTCTCTCTTCCGCATCACGTTGCACATCACGAGCGCGCGCGACTATCCGTACTACGCCGCGGCCTGGCTCCCGGCAGCGCGCGAGATGACGCCGCGCGTAACCGTCGAGAAGATGGCCGAGTTGTCGCGCAAGGTTCACGCCGCAGCACAGAAGCAGATCACGCACGAGCAGCTGGAGGCAATCGCCGCCGAAGAGATGGGTGGGCGTTGGAGGACCCGAACGCTCGCGCCGTTGCTGCACGTGCCGCCGGCCGGAACATGGGGTTTCCACGGGCGGCCCGAGCTACTCGTGCTGAAGGCTTGGCTCGGCGTCGACCTGCCCACTCGGGAGGAGGGCGCGAAGCATCTCGTGCGGAGCTACCTCACTTCCTTTGGACCGGCAACGCAGCAGGATCTCCTCCGGTTTGCCGGTGTGCGGGTCGGCGACCTCCGCCCCGGGCTCGAGCGCCTCGAGCTGCGAAGGTTTCGAGACGAGCGGGGACGCGAGCTGCTCGACCTACCGCGCGCGCCGTTGCCGGACGGAGACATGCCGGCACCGATCCGCTTCCTGCCGAAGTGGGATTCGTCCTTGCTGGCGTACGCACCGCCCGAGCGCACGCGCATCCTCCCGGAGAAGTTCCGGAGCACCGTGATCAGGAAGAACGGCGACGTTCTGCCCACGGTGCTGGTCGACGGCTTCGTCGCCGCGACCTGGAACGTCGACAGGAAGCGCGGGCTCGAGCTCGAGCCGCTGCGACCGCTGTCGAAGGCAGAGCGTGTTGAGATCGACGAGGAAGGCGAGCGTCTCGTCGAATTCGTAAGAAGCTAGTCTTGGCCGCCGGACCAGTGCAGCCACGGCCCAGCGGCGGGTAGCGTGGCCAGCGCAACGGTCAGGCCGACGAGGATCGCGAACGCAACGATCCCGAAGCGCAGTGCCGCTCCGGAGGTGCGAGGGCCGCGGCCCCAGTCGGCTGCGACGAGGCCAGGGACCCGCAGCGCGTACACGAGCACGTGGACTCCGAACGCGCCCAGCCAGACGAAGAAGCTCGCCTGGTGCAACCCGAGCACGAGCCCGCCGCCCGGGCCGATGGCAAGGAGCGCGACACCTGTCCCGAAGACGACGAGCGTGGCGGCGATGAGCCCCGGCGCGACGAGCATGCGCATGAGCAAGAGCGGCGGCCCCTTGCGGACGTTTCGCGGCGCGGGCGTAGTAGCGCAGGAGTCGATAGCCGGTCACGGCGAGCTTCAACGCAATCGGCGGGATGAGCAGCAGCCCGACGAATACGTGCACCGAAAGCAGCGGGCGGATGTCAAGGATGGTCACGCCCTCGACCACCAGCAGCACAAGCAGCACGAGACCGGTCATGCCCGTCAGCCGGTCGTTGCCCTCGCTACCACCGCGAAGGAGCCGCCGAACCGAGGTCTCACGTACCTCCATCTCTGCATTTGAACAAGCGAAGATGAAAAGAAGATGAGACCGACGACTCAGTCCGCGAAGAGTGTGAGCTCCGGCTCGCGCTCGCCGCGCAGCACAGCGAGGTCGACCTCGACGCAATGGATGCCTCGTGCCTCCGCGAGCGTGCGCGCCTGGGGCTTGATCACCTGCGCGGCGAGGACGCCGCGACAGCCTTCGATCTCGATCCGCTCGAGATAGCGCGTGAGCTGTTCAACGGCATCGATCGTCCCGATGCGCTTGATCTCGACGGCGACCCAGTCGCCCGCTTCGTCGCGGCACATCAGGTCGACGGGGCCGATGTCGGTCGGCCACTCGCGGCGCACGAGCTGCAGGTCCTGGCCAAGTGCGGCGGGCTGCGCGGCGAGCTCTTCTTGCAGGTGGCGCTCGACGCCGTCCTTCTGGAGCGCCGCCGACTCCCCCATGTCGTGTGTGACGTCGCTCAGTAGCTCAGTGACTCGGATCTCGAGCATGTCCTCTGACTTGCCGGCGCGCTTGCGCACGACGATGCGATCTTCGGCCTCCTCCACGACGGTCGGCGGTGTCATCCAATTGAGCGGTTTGAAACCGCCGCTGTCGTCATGGACGAGGACGGACCCGTCGGATTTGAAGATGAGCAGGCGGACAGCCTCCGGCAGCACCGCGGTCAGGCGACCGGTGTAGACGACCTCGCAGCGGGCGACGACCAAGCGCACAGTCGCCGAACCGTACTGTCCGTTTCGGACAGGCAACCCCATCGGGGCTAGCGAAGCTTGAGCTGCAGCAAGACCTCGTTGTCGAAGACGATGTCGCCGGTTCGCTCAAAGCCGTAGCGCTCGTAGAAGCCGATGGGACTCCCTTTCCCCTGGCCCGCGCTCGTCCTCATGACCTCGACCTCGGGTCGCCTGCGGAAGTACTCGACGATCAGATCGAGCGTTGCCCTGCCATAGCCCCGCCCCTGGTAGCGCTGGTCGATGAGCAGCTTCCAGAGGTACTGCGGAAAGTAGTCGGGACTTCCGACTTCGTCGCTGATCATCACGAACCCGACCGGCGTCTCGTCCGCATAGATCGCCCAATACAGGGCACGTCCGTCCGGTTCTCCGGCTGCCTCGCGGAGCGAGTCGGGGACGTTGCTTACGAACTGCTGTTGCTCAGGCGAGACCTGCAGGGCCTCGACGGCTTCGCGATTCGTGTCGTCAATGCGCCGGAGGCGGACCATGGAGAAAAGGTAACTCGGCGAGCCGCCGCTAGGCTGCCGCGCGTGAGTCACACCGTGAGCGGCGCGCTCGACCCGAACGACACCCACGAACCGCACGAGCACGACCACGGCCACTCGCACGGCCCGTTCGTCGATCGCTCGATCATCCGCTCCCGCGCAGGCATCAGGGCTGTTTCGCTCAGCCTCGTCGTACTCACGGTCACTGCTGCGGCGCAGACCGCGATTTACGTGCTGGTGCTGAGCGTGGCGCTACTGGCCGACCTCATCCACAACTTTGGCGATGCCTTGACGGCGATCCCTCTTGGTCTTGCGTTCTTCTTCCGCAGCGCGCGCGGCGAACGTTGGGCGGGGGTCGCCGTGGTCCTGACGATCTTCGTCAGCGCAGTCGTGGCGCTCGTCCAGACAATTCTCCGCTTCATCCACCCGCATACGCTGACCCACCTGTGGTGGCTCGCGGCAGCAGGCATCATCGGATTCGTCGGGAACGAGATCGCCGCCCAGATCCGCTCGCGCGCCGGCAGGCGCCTCAATAGCCCAGCGCTGATCGCCGACGGGAACCATGCACGCGTCGATGGCTTCGTCAGCCTCGGCGTGCTCGCAAGCGCGGCCGTTGTCGCGCTCGGAGCAGGGATCGCGGATCCGATCATCGGACTCGTCATCACCGTCGTCATCCTCCGCATCACCTGGGAGAACTGGCGGACGGTTCGGGCAGATCCTGGCGCGCTGACTGAGCGCTCAAGCGAAAGAACCGGCTAGATCCAGTTCAAAGTCAGCCCGCAGCCGCTGGAGTCGCGGCAGGCCGTGCGTTACCGACGACCCGCCGCCGGCGCTTGAGTCTGAGGGCCGGAGCTTCGACGATGCGATACGTGAGCGCGGAGAGAACCGCGATGGCCGGTGCCGCTATCAAGAGATTGAGCAGAAATGCCCCGGCGGTATTTCCTCCGGCCAACAGATTGTGCGTCGAGAGAAACGCGAGCACCGGGTAGTTCCAGAGAAAGACGCTGTACGATCGCCGACCCGCCGCGACCGCCCACCTCTGTGTGAGAAAACGGTTTGCTCGAGATCTCGCCTCCGCCCGTCCTTTGACAGCGAGAAGGCGAACCAACACGAACGAGGCGAGCAACGCCACGGCCGCGTCGTAGACGTACGGCGGCAGCAGGTAGTAGCCAAGGAAGAGCGTCGGGAGGCCGATGTAAGCGAAAGGCCGAGACAGCCGCGCCGACAGCAAGTGCTGGAGCCGCGCGCCGAGATCGCGCTCCCACAGCAGTAGAACGACTGCCGCTCCCATCCCGAAGGCGAAGAGATCGGCGTGGGTGAGGATGCTTCGGTCGAGCACGCTGTGCCAGGTCGACGTCGTAGCGCGCTGCGACCCGTGCGCGTAGACAGCCACGAGAGTCTTGCCGACTGCCCCGAGCAGGAGCATGAAGAGGACGGGCCCGAGTGCTGCCACGATCCGTGGGCGACAGTGCGGACGACCGCGCGCGAACGCGAACGCAGCGAGCCCGAGAAGCGGCAGCATCAAGTAGAAGGCAACCTCGATCGTCAGCGACCAGGCAGGCAAGATCCCCGACCAGATTCCTTCCGGCACGTAGGTCTGAAGGAGGAAGACGTCCAGAAAGAACGTCCTCGGGTCGGTCAACGGTCCTGTCACAACGCCCTGACCAGACGCTCCAAGTGCGGCGCTTCGCAAGGCGAAGATGACCAACAGCAGGATCACCCAGTAAGCCGGCAGGATCCGTAGAGCCCGGTTCCGCAGGTATTTCCAGACCGACGGACCAGGAGTGGCATCGAGCAGTCGGACGGCGATCGGGCGGTAGAGCAGAAAGCCCGAGAGGACGAAGAAGAGGGTCACGCCTGATTGCAACGGCGACACGAAAGCGGTGAACGGCCCGAGATTCCAGCCGAGAACCGCGGGTGAAGAGAAGACCCAGACGTGGAACACGACGATGCTCCAGGCCGCAACGGCACGCAGGCCTTCGATCTCCCAGAGTCGAGAAGGGGCACCGGTAACAGCCGTGTTCTGCGCCATGGAGGTCCACGGGCCGTGGCGACCCGATGCACCCAGCGTCCCGGATCGGCGCCCTGGTGTCTCCGACCGAACGGCTTGACCGGACTGGCCTGACGGCCGGGACGCGCGCTCAGCCGCGCTGGACGCGCGAGCCGCCGACGATGGCGTCGCGGCCGTCGGCGAAGCGGACCCACGCCTTGCCGCCACCGTCGTAGTCCGGCGACCAGACGATCAGAGTCGCGTCCTCACTCGCGACGCGCACACGCTCCGTCCCCTCCGGCTCGGCACCCTGCCAGACCCTTATGAACGGGTTCTCCTCCCACTCCCGCCCGATCGTGGTCTCATCGGTATGCCCGGGAAGCACGCGCGTCTCGGGCGGCAGCTTCATCAGGACGTTCATCACCGATTGCCGGACTCGCTCGAAGTCTCCACCGCCCACTGAGTCCTTGAAGAGTGTGTCGCCTGTGAAGACCGACTCGCCGTTCATGACAAACGCCACCATGTCGTCCGAGTGTCCGGGGGTCGGCAGCGCCTCTACCCGGAGGCCCCCCACCTCCACCGCGTCGGTCCTGACAGGGAGGCCGAGCTCGCCCTCGTGCTCGACATGGTCGGCATGGGAATGCGTCCTGAGGACGAGCTCAGGGCTCACGCGCCAGGCTTCGGCAGCTGCGCGCAAGGGCTCGAGCGGCGCCCCCGAGTCGACAAAGACGGCCCGCCCACCCTCTTCGTCAGCCACCAGGTAGGCGTTCGACAGGTAGCGCGGATGGAGGCTCCGTTCAACGAGCACGGCGCTACGCTACCGGCATACCTGCGAAGAGGAGGAACTGAGATGGGGCTTCTGGGACGAGCTGGCGAGATCATCAGGGCGAAATTCAGCGCACTACTGAACCGTGCTGAGAACCCGAACGAGACGCTCGACTACTCCTACGAGAAGCAGCTTCAGTCGCTGCAGAACGTCAAGCGAGGTGTCGCCGACGTCGTCACGGCCAAGAAGCGGCTCGAGATCCAGACAAAACAGCTGGAGCAGAACGTCGTCACGCTCGACACGCAGGCGCGCCAAGCGCTCGGCGCCGGCCGCGAGGACCTCGCCCGGCAGGCTCTGGAGCGGAAGTCAGGGGTCCAGCAGCAACTCCAGGACCTCGACACGCAGGTGAAGCAGCTGCAGGATCAGCAGGAGAAGCTCGTCTCGAGTGAGAAGCAGCTCTCCGCGAAGGTCGAGCAGTTCCGCTCGCAGAAGGAAGTGATCAAGGCTCAGTACTCCGCCGCGGAGGCGCAGGTACGCATCGGTGAGGCCGCGACCGGGATCGGCCGCGAGATGGACAACACCGGCCTCGCGATCCAGCGCGCCAAGGACAAGACCGAGCAGATGCAGGCGCGCGCGTCCGCAATCGACGAGCTCGTGACTTCCGGCGACCTCGAGGAGCTCGGCTCCAACACGACCCAGCTCGACCGAGAGCTCTCGCAGCTCGCATCGCAACAGCAGGTCGACCGTGAGCTGGAGCAGCTGAAGGCCGAGGTGGGCTCCGGCGGCGAGAAGAAGGAGCTCGAGGAGTCCCCGCCCTCGAACTAGCGGTTGGTTTGGGTTCCGCTAGCCGTGCGACGAAAGAAGGATGCCCGGCACCTGCGTTAGATCTAGTAGGACAACAGGTCTCACGATGGAAAGGGAGTCCATGTTCTACGTCATCATCATTGTCGTTGCGGTCATCCTGGTCGGCGCGCTCTACATGATGCGCGGCCGGCGCGCCGCCTAGCAACAACAGCGTTTTCGCCGCGGAACCCGTGGCCGGGCTCGCGGCTGCCTGTTTCGCGGCGCCCAGACGGAGGCCCGACTAGCCGACGGTGGGACTGCGGCGCCGATCTAGCTCCACGCGGCCCTGCACTCGATACAGAGTCATCCCGGTGGCCCGGTTCACTGCGACGGATTCGCCGACGACGGGGGCATAGAGATCCGTGAGAACGTACTGGGCGCGAAGGGGCCGACCGCTGGGAAGGTAGAGCTGACGGCCACGAGCCTCGAGCTTGGGCTCCGGAAGCGCGAACGGTGCGCCGTCTCGGAGGTCGTAGACACCTCGCACGCTGCGATTCAGCAACTCGGCCTCCCAGATGCTGCGGATGCCCCGTGTTCCACGGAGCCGGAGACCGGACCAGAGCACGACGACCTCGGCGTCGCTCCCGACAGCGGCGTCGATCCAGTTCCCCTGCACTCCGGTGCCGATCCAGTTGCGCTGGGCGCCATCGGCGGTCTGGATGCTTCTGTTGGTCACGAAGAAGTTGGTGACCAGGAGATTTATCAACACAAGCGTTACCAGCCATCCCCGATCTGCGCAGCGCAGAGCAGCCCAGGCGAGGTAGCCGCCTCCGACGATTAGAAGTGCGTAAACAAAAGGAACACCCCACGCCAGCCGGACGAACGACCACGGGGCCAGAGCAACTGTGCTGGTGTTACCCCAGGCTTCGCTCAAGAGCGGACTCGACGCAAACAAGAGCGGCAGCAGGGCCGCGCCGCCAACCAAGAAGCGAGCCACTCGCGGACGGGGAAGCCCTTCGTTCAGCCAAACAAAGAACGCAATTAGAAACAGAGGGCCGAGGTAGAAGATGTAGCGGTCGTAGGCATGGAGGAAGGTCTCGCTGTACACGGCGGCGAGATATTGGGAAGACAACACCAACATGCAGCATGCGAGGCTGATCGTGAAGGCGCAGAACAATCGCAACTCTCGCCATTGATTCCCACGCCTGAAGGCGCGTGTCGTCAAGATCGCGAGAGCTACGAGCGGAAGCAGTGTCAGGTACAAATCGAGCTCGACAAGATGCAGCACGACTAACTGCGCAACGGCAACCGGATCGGCGGCCCCGAAAGCCTCGTTGTGCCCGCCCGCGACTCCTGAAGGGCCGATGCCGACCACCTTGCCGAGAACGAGGAGCGCGGCGAGCGCGACGACGGTAACCGAGGTCACGCGGTAACCGCCGATGCGCCGCAGCAGCGGCCTCAGCTTGAGGACTCTCGCGTGGTCCCGCTCCTCGAGAACCGACAGAATCACAAGAGAGAGAACGAATGCAGGCAAGAGCACAATCAGCTGCGCGCGGCCGAGGGTCGCGAGGCCGATTGCAGCGAGTGCCGACAACTCCCTCTGCCAGGTTCGGTCCTCGAGTGCCCGGAGAACGGCGAGAGCAGCCAGAAGAAATAGCGGATAAGCGATGCTCTCGGCCATGACCTTGGACGTGTAGATCCCGGAGGGAACGGCAACCGCGAGTGCCGCCACGAGGAGCGCTGTCTGGCGCCCCAGAAGCCGCCGAGCCAAGAAGTAGGCCGGTACCGCCGCGCAGGACATGAGCACGCAATTGATTGCCTTGACAGCGACATACGCCTGCGGGAGCGAGTCGAAGAGTCGGAACGCAGGCGCGATGGCGACCAGGTAGAGAGGGCCCCACGACTGAGCCGAGAACGGCACGTCACGGAGCTCGAAGTGACCGGAGGACGCGAAGCTCCTGGCGAGCTCCGAGTGGACGAGCTCGTCCGGGATCGTCCACGGCACCGGCATCCGCAGGGCGATGACGAACCTCACCACGGCGGCGCCGAGGATGATCCCCGCCAGCCAGACGGCGACCGGTAGTTCACGCACCGAATCGATGCTTAGACCGCGCCTCCGATTCTCCAGCGACTGGGTGGGCAACGCGATCTGGACGGTTTCGGCGCCTTGTTTCAGCATGTGCTTCGGTTCGGAGGCCCGATCGGCCTTCGCTGAAGTCACGGTAGGAAACGGAGCCTGGGCCAGCGCCGACCGAACGGCTAGCCGGACTAACCCTTTGGGTCTAAACGCAGCCGCCCGTGCCGCTCAAAGTGCGCCCATGGCAGTCGCCGTGAGACCTGCGCGTGCCCAGACGGTCGCCCCGACGGCTGTCGAGGCGACGCCGAGGACGCCCCGAAACCGCTTTCTGCAGCACTGGGCCGGCGTCGGGGTCTACGTCGCGCTGTTGATCCTCTGGGTCGTGGCGAAGGGATTGCCGCTCAGCCGGACGAGCATTGCGTTCTGGCTGATCCTGGGCATGCTCGCGTTCACGCTCCACGATGTCCGCCGCTGGATCGAAGGCGTAATGCTCGAGTGGCTTCCTTTCATCGCCTTCCTGCTCCTCTACGACGTCGCCCGCAGCTACGCGAACTTCCTGATGCCCACGAATGTGGCGCTCCCGATCGACGGCGACAAGCTCTTCTTCGGTGGTCACGTCCCCACCGTGTGGCTACAACAGCACCTCTGGCACGGCGTCGGCGACGTTCGGTGGTACGACTACGCCGCCTGGGGCGTCTACATGACGTACTTCTTCGGGACGCTCGCCGTCGCAGCAGGCCTCTGGATCTTCGCTTATCAGTGGTTCAGGCGGTACGTGGCAATGGTCGCCTTCCTCAGCGTCACCGGATTCGCCACGTATCTCCTCTTCCCAGCGGCGCCGCCGTGGTACGCGAGCTCCCACGGGCAACTCGGCCCAGCGCACCGCCTCACCGGTGCGGTCTGGGAAAGCGTGCTCCCGAGCTTTTCGAAGCTGGTCGAGAACGGCCAGGCACTCGCCAATCCGGTAGCGGCGGTGCCCTCACTCCACGCAGGGTTCACGCTCCTCATCACGGTGTTCCTCTGGAAGTTCTGCCGCTGGTGGTGGCGGATTCCATTGGCCGCATATCCCGTCTTGATGGGATTCACGCTCACGTACTTCGGGGAGCACTACGTCGTCGACGTTCTCGCCGGCTGGGTCTACGCGGTCACGGCTTACGTCGTCGTCGAAAAATATGCGAGCCGGCGGGCTACGCGAAAAGCGGCGAGCAGCGCTCTCGTCGCGACCGAGCCCTGAGGCCGCTTACTTCTTGAAGCGGCTGAACGTTTCGTGGACCAGCTGCAGCACCCAGGCGCCGGCCAGGAACGTGTAGATGAGAACCGGCAGGACGACAACGAAAAGGGCGGTCATCGCGGTCGGAAATCCCGAGGCAATCAGGGGGCCGGTGACATTCGGTGCCATCCAGCCGGCGGCCATGACGATGGCGACATGGATGAGCAGCCGTTGAAGATTTTCAGGAGCCCGGTCCGGAAAACGGATTGCAAACCAGAAAGCGATCAAGGCAGCACCGGTTCCGAGGGCGATCAGAAAGCTGTGGGTGCTCATTACGACTGATCCCTCCTCTTGGTCTGGGAGTCCGGTGCCGCAGGCAGGAACTCGTCTGCGTTCACTTGATCGGGTGAGCGTCGCCTAAGGACGTCCCCCATTTGGGGGAGGTTGAAACTGATACGAACGCGAGTTCGCCCATCCCCAAGGTACGGCCAGGTCCGGCCTTTCGGCCGATGGCAGGAAGCCGTTCTTGGCCTTGGATTAAGGCAGATGGTCGAGCACGTCAAACCGCTCCCTGACGGGCTCGTCGTCGCGCCTGCGGCCTTGCCGAGCGCCGGCGGACGGATCGCGAGGATCGCTGATCGAATATCCGGCGAGGCACTCCTCTTTCCCGTCGTCGGGCTCTATCTGATCGCGATCTTCGGGGCGCTCCCGCAGCAGCTTCTGTCTGACAGCTGGTACGCGGTGCTGGGGGGCCACGAGATCGTCCACCACGGCCTTCCGGCCGGAGACGCGCTCACGATCTGGACGCACGGCCAACAGTGGGTCGATCAGCAGTGGCTCGGACAGCTCTTCTTCTACGGGCTCTACGCAGGCGGCGGGATCAAGCTCGCGCTTTTCGGCCATGCGGCCGCCGCCAGTGCCGCCTTTGCGCTCGCCATTGTCTTCGCTCGGCGGCACGGAGGGTCGGTCAGAACCATCTGCTGGCTCGCCGTTCCAACGATCTCTCTGATCATCTGGGGATCGTGGAACGCGCGGGCTCAGAGCCTCGCCTTCGTGCTCTTCGTCGGACTGGTCTGGCTCCTCGTCGCCGACGCTCGAGCTCAGTCGCGCCGAGTCTTGCTCGTCTTCCCGATCCTCGTTCTCTGGGCCAACGTCCACGGGAGTGCTGTCACGGGCGCACTGCTCGTCGTACTGGCGGGCCTGAGCTATGGATTCGATCGCCGCAAGGATGCGTGGCAGTCCTGGCTCCCTCGCACGGCGATGCTGTGCGGCGCGCCGATTGCATGCCTGGCTGCCTCCCCGTACGCCCTGAAACTCCCTGCGTACTACCACGACGTCCTCGTCAACCCCGGGTTTCGCGACTACATCCACGAATGGCAGCCAACGACCCCCGGGCTCCAGACGGCGCCGTTCTATTTGCTCGCGTTCATCGCCGTGTGGCTCGTCGGCCGCCGCGGTGACCGGCTCTCTTCCTTCGAGAAAGTCGTGCTGGTCGCGACGATTCTCATCGGACTGCAGTCGCTGCGCGGCGTCATCTGGTTTGCGTTCGCCGCCTTCATGCTCTTGCCGCGCCTGCTCGGTGGCGCCGAGCTGAAGCCCACCGGTTCCACGGCACGGCTGCGATTTGCAAGTGGTGCACTGGCCGCCCTGAGCCTTCTGGTCGTGGCCGCAACCGTCGCGACCGTCGCCGCCAAGCCGGCTTCCTGGTTCGAGCGGCACTATCCGGAAAGCGCACTCGCAGCAGTCCAACGGGCTGAAGCAAGGCAGCCCCAGATGCGGGTCTTCGCGAGCACCCAGTACAGCGACTGGCTACTGCTCAGACTCCCGGAGTTGCGGGGACGCGTCGCCTATGACGCGCGCTTCGAGCTCATGCCGACATACCGTCTCAAGCAGCTCGTCGACGTACGGAGGCAGGTCGAAGGATGGCAGAAGGTGGTCGCCCCCTTCGGGCTCTTCGTCCTCAAAGACGGTGCCGACGACGAGGGCTCCTTGATCAAGGGCCTGCTTCGGCAAGAGAGCGCTCGCCTGCTGTACCGAGGGAATGGTGCAGTCGTCATTTCGCGGCCCGTGCAGCGAGGTCTCAGCGGATGATCGCCGCGGTTTCCGTAACGACGCGCCGAACGACCGGCTTCAACCGGACCTTCAGTCGGTTGTCGCTCCCCTCGGCGTCGACTTCAGTTGGCTCAAGCCACGTGAGCAGAACTTTGCATCACGCGATCTGGGGTGGCCTTTGCGCAAGCACAGGCTCTGCGGACAGCAACGAAAGGAGGGAGGGCACGGGGAGTTCGAAGTCGGCGGTACTAGGGACCGCCCTCAACGTATGTCAACTACAAACGAAGGAGTACGACAGATGATGTTCTACAAGGCATACGAGGTTCTCACCGCCCTGCGCGCTCGGCTCGAGCGGCAGGAAGGTCAGGCTCTCGTCGAGTACGCGCTGATTCTGGCGCTCATCGCGATCGTGTCGATCGCCGTTCTGAAGCTGATCGGCGTCAACGTGTCGCGCGTCTTCACCGGTGTGAACAACCAGCTGACCTCGGTTCCGGACGCACCGTAAGGGACGCAAGGTAGAGACGTGAGGATCCGGATGTATTCCGTTGCCTGGCAGCGAATTTCAACTGCGGTCGGACACCGCGGCGCGGCCGAGGACGGACAAGCGCTGATCGAGTACGCGCTTGTCCTCGCCCTGGTCGCGCTCGCAACCATCGGTGTCCTGCAGCTGCTGGGAACAAACGTCGCCGGCATCCTCACGCGAGTTAGTACGGGCCTGTCAACTGTGTCGAATCCATAGGCACACCGTTGACTTGCACCACTCGCTCGAGCATGTGGCGGGGGCGGATCCGCGAAGATCGCGGGACCGCCCTCGTCGAGCTTGCACTGGTCCTGCCGCTGCTGCTCATCGTCCTGCTGGGGATGCTCGATTTCGGCAAGGCCTTCAACGAATGGATCAGCCAGACGCATCTGGCCAGCGAGGGTGCCCGTCTGGCCGCGGTGAACTATTGCCCGAACCCGTCGTCGGACGGGAGCGGGAACTTGACCTGTGACTGGTCGTCGATCGGTTGCGGCTACTCCGACCCGAACAAGTGCCTCGCGCAGTACATCGACGCGCAAACCTTCGGCGAACTAAAGAACGGACGCCTTGTGAGCTCGAACGCACCTGCGCAGAACAAGAGCCAGGTTTGCATCTTCTACCCAAAACTGGCCGCTACTCAGGTGGGTGACCCCGTAAACGTGACTCTCGTGGTTCGTTACCAGTGGCTCAACTACGTCACGAGACGACTGAGCATCGCCAGCACGAACATCACAGGTTCGGCAACGATGCGCCTCGAGTCGAAGCCCTTCTCGGGCGTCCGGCTGGATCAAGAGGCCTGCTACCCGGACTTCCCGGCGGGAACATGACGCGGCCGGGTACCCCCATCGATCCTTCGAGCGAACGAGGCGCTGCGCTCCTCATCACCGCCGTGGCGCTCGCTTCACTCATCTTGGTCGCAGCTCTGGTCGTCGACGTCGCGAACTGGTACGTGCACAAGCGTCATCTGCAGACGCAGGCAGACGCCGCAGCCTTTGCCGGTGGCGCTGAGCTCAAACTGCTCGGCTGCAGCGACGCCGCGATCCACAAAGCCGTCCAGCAATATTCAGGAGTCAAGAGCGTGCCACTCGCCGTCTCGGATCCCGCCAACGTTCAGGTCGGGAATAGAGCCGACGGCTACGTCCACATTCTCGTCAATTCACCCGACCCCGACGGTTACTGGAGCAACGGATACACGTCGGACGGCCCCGAACCATGCACGGCCAGGCACATCGACGTCAAGATGACCGAGGAGGACGTGCCGTGGTTCCTCCGGATCCCATACATCGTTCCGGCGATCAATGCTCACGCCCGCGTCGAGATGAGGCTCGTGAGCAACCTGAAGGGACAGCTGCCAATCGGCGTCGTCGACGTCAACCCACAGAGCGGGGCCGTGATCTTCTATGACGAAGCCGCCCCCGGCAACCTGAGCACGACGTACGTCCGGTACCTGCGCAAGATCAACACTGCGGGCGGCCTGAACGAGTGGGCGAACGTCGATTCCTCGGGCGCGGCTACACCGGTTTCCGTTCCGATGCCTGCGAGTGGCAGGCTCGGATCCGTCGTCGCGTTCAGCAGCGACGGGCCGCCGAAGTCGGCGCCCATGAGCATCTCGGGAACGGTCACGGAGATTTGCGGTCGCGCGCGCGTCGACTGCTACAACGATCCGGCTTCGAGCGGGCTGATCTTCGCCCACGGATATCCGTCGGGCGCGGCCGGCAACAAGACGCCTGTCGTCAAGGGTGCGACTCTGAGCACCAGCAACTGCTCGGACTCGTATGCCTACTTCACTTACAACGATGCCGGTTGTAGTGCAACGCTGAGCGTCACGTTCGGCACCACCATTTCGTCCTCGAACTTGAGCCGCGTTGAGCTCACAGCCACGCCCGGCGGCAATTGCAGTGGCGGCGGACGCGACAGCACCAACAGCCTGACACGCACCTTCACCATCAACATCCCTGCTCATGCGGGCCCATGCCCCATCACTGTGACGTGGATCGTGAAGCAAGAAACGAACTTTCCCTCGTCGCCGGGAATCACCTGCGGCAATGCCTTCAACAACAACAACGCTTGCAACGGCTCGTTCGGCATCGTGCAGCGCGCCTTCGGAGGGGATGACGACCTTTCGGGTCCGATCCGGACGGCGCACCTCCTCAATATGGGAGGCTCATTCGGAACGCCGTCTTGCCCAGGCCCCCTCGGCTACGGACCGGCCTGCAATTCCTTCCCGATCGGTGAAACACACAGCTTGGCGATCGATGTGCAATTGACGGGCGCCATTTCCCTGACCAGCAGCGACCCTCACGTTCTGCTTCGCATCGTCGGCGGAAGCCGAAACGGAACTATCGATTGCAACAAGACCGGCAACCTCCGCGAACAGCTGGCGAACGGCTGCGACCTCCCGTACAAGGTCAACACGGATGCGAATCTCTCCTGCCCCTGGGCGACGAAGACCGCCTTGCTCGCGTCGCCGCAGCCTTATCCCTGTGTCGCCGTACAGACCGGCGGATCGGTGGGTCAGTTCACACAGGGAATCCAGGACCGCATCCTGGGCGGCGTGAACACATGTCCTGCTTCGGGGCCGGGTCGCAACTACTGGTCGCTGTATGACAGCGCCAACGGTCTGCCCAGCCGTTCGAACCCGACCTACCCGTTCGACGACCCGCGGATCGTCTACGTGTTCATGGTCCCGTTCGGCTCGTTCCGCGGCTCGGGCAACGTCATCCTGCCGATCGTCAGCTTCGGGATCTTCTACGTGCGCGGTTGGGGCGGAAACGGGAACGGAAACAACGACCCCTGCCCGGGTGCGATCCCGAACGTGCCGGCAGGCGACCTCGCCGGAAACTTCATCGTCCATAGCGCGACCAGCGCAAACGCAAGCGGCACCGAAGCGTGTCCGCCCGCAGGAACCAACTTCAACCCTTGCGTAACCGTACTCACAAAATGAGGAGGAACTAGTGGTGGAGATCGCCCAAAATCTGTTCACGACGAGGCGAGGCTCGCTCCTCATGGGGGCCACCGCAGCCGTCCTCGCCGGGCTCGTTCTGATCGTCTATCTGCACTCGTATCGCAACAGCGTCAACACGTCGACCGCTCCGGCGACCGTGCTCGTCGCCAAGAACCTGATCCAGAAAGGCACGCCTGGCGACATCATCGGCACGAGCGACCAGTTCCAGGTCGCGTCGGTTCCGAAGGCTCAGCTACAGACCGGAGCTCTCACGGACCCGGCGGCGCTGGCCGGCCGCGTCGCTGTCACGGACATCTATCCCGGGCAGCAATTCACCGCTGCGTCCTTCGCGTACGCACCTCCGGGCACCTTGCAGACGAAGATCACCGGCACCGACCGAGCGATCTCGCTTTCGATCGACGCCGAGCACGGCATGATCGGGCAGATCGCCGCCGGCGATCACGTGGACATCTTCATCGGCTTCTCCGTGCAGGGTGCCGGCGGCACGCAGCCCGTCATCAAGCTGCTGATGGCCGATGTGCTGGTGCTTCGTGCTCCCTTCTCGGGAGGAAGCGGGCTCATCACGCTCCGCGCGCCCGAGCACAGGGCGGCCCAGCTTGCGTACGCGGCCGACAACGGCCAGCTCTGGCTCGTGTTGAGGCCTGCAAGTGGAGCCAGGACCGTCAACCCGGGGATCGTCAACGTTCAGACGCTTCTGAACGCGAAGCCGGTGCACTAGGGATGGCGGGTCGCATTCGCGCGCTCGTCGCCCTCGATGCCGGGGTCGACAGCAACGTCATTCAGTCGATGCTGCCGGACAACAGCACCATCGAGGTCGTCGGGATCATCAACGGCCTGGAAGAGAGTTGGCGCACGCTGCAGGAGACCGAATCCGACCTCCTGATCGTTGCCTGCGAGGGCTACTCCGACCGAGCGCTGTACTTCATCGACGCCGCGGTGAAAGACCAGTCCGACCGGCCTGTGGTGGTCATGACGACGGGCTCTCCGAACGGTTTCGTGCGCCGGGTCTTCGAGTCCGGGGCAGACGACATCCTGACCCTTCCGGAGCCCACCGAGCGAATCGCCTTCGCACTCGAGAAGGCCGTTGCACGGCGGCGAGGGGCCGCCGTGGCCAGTGGCATCGCGCTCGCGCCGATGATCTGCGTCCTTGGGCCCAAGGGTGGGACTGGGAAGACGTTGGTATCGACGAACCTCTCCGTCTCGCTGGCGCTGGCCGGCCGCAAGGCGGCGCTCGTTGACCTCGACCTCCAGTTCGGCGACATCGGGCTTTCACTGGGCCTGCGCCCCGACAAGACGATCCACGACCTGGCACGCTCCGGAGGGTCGCTCGACAGCGAGAAGCTCGGCGCCTATCTCGTCAAGCACGAGTCCGGCCTTCAAGTCCTGATGGCGCCGACACGACCCGATCAGGCCAGCGCAGTGACCGTCGACTTTCTGCGAGACGTGTTCACGACGCTTCGATCGATGTGCGACTACGTGATCGTCGACACGCCCCCGGGTTTTACGCCCGAGGTGATTGCCGCGATCGACCTGTCGTCCGACGTCTGCATCGTCGGCATGCTCGACTCACTCTCGCTCAAGAACACGAAGCTCGGACTGGAGACGCTGGAGTTGATGGGCTACGACCCGGACCACATCACGCTGATCTTGAACCGCGCCGACACCCGAGTTGGAATCACGCTCGAGGATGTCGACGCGATCATCGGCCGCTCGCCCGAGGTGTTCATCCCCAGCGACCGCCAGATTCCCATCTCCGTGAACGACGGAACGCCGATCGTGATCCAGGAAGAGCGGTCCGAAGCCGCGCGCGCGTTCCAGAAGCTTGCGGAGCGCTACCTCGAGGAGGCACCCATCGCGCAACCGGAAGAGCAACCCACCACCGGCGGCAGCAAGCGCCGCTTCGCCTGGAGGTCATGATGGAGCTTCACGAACGACTCTCGACTTCTCGTCCTGTCGCGCACTCAGGGCCCGATCCATTCGCCGAGGTCAAGAACCGGATCCACCTGGCTGTCATCGGCGAACTCGGCCCACAGCTCTTCAACTCGACCATGGATCCGCTCTCGCTCCGCGACCGCGTCGTCACCGACATCCGGACGCACCTCACAGGCGAGGCCGGAATCTCGAAGGACGACCGGGACCGGCTCGTAGCCGAGATCTCCGACGACATCCTCGGACACGGCCCGATCGAACGGCTGCTTGCCGACGACAGCGTGACGGAGATCATGGTCAATGGCCCCTTCGACGTCTGGGTCGAGCGACAGGGCCGCCTCTATCAGACGACCGTGCGCTTCAACGACGACTCGCACCTACGCCGGATCATCAACAAGATGGTCGCGCAGGTCGGTCGACGCATCGACGAATCGTCACCGATGGTCGACGCGCGCCTGCCGGACGGCAGCCGCGTGAACGCCGTGATTCCTCCGCTGTCGCTGAGCGGCCCGCTCATCACGATCCGAAAGTTCGCGAACAAACGCCTCGACCTTCAAGAAATGGTCCGGCTCGGGACCGTGCAGGAAGAGACTGTGGACTTCCTCCAGCGCTGCATCGGAGCCCAGTTGAACATCCTCATCTGCGGCGGTACGGGCACCGGTAAGACAACGCTCCTGAACGCCCTCTCCCAGGCGATCTCCGATTCGGAGCGCATCGTCACGATCGAGGACGCTGCGGAGCTGCAGCTCAAGCAGGCGCACGTGCTCCGGCTCGAGGGGCGGCCGAAGAACATCGAAGGGCAAGGTGAAATCTCGATCCGGGACCTGGTTCGCAACGCCTTGCGGATGCGGCCCGACCGGATCATCGTCGGCGAGGTTCGCGGACCCGAGGCGCTCGACATGCTCCAGGCGATGAACACCGGTCACGACGGTTCGCTCACCACGGTCCATGCCAATGCCCCGCGCGATGCGCTTGCCCGCATCGAGACCATGGTGCTCATGGCCGGCTACGACCTGCCGCTACGAGCCATCCGTCAGCAGGTTGCGTCGGCACTCGACTTGATCGTGCATCTCGAACGCCTCGAGGACGGTTCCCGCCGCGTCACCGCCATCACGGAAGTGCAGCGGATGGAGTCGGACGTGATCACGCTGCAGGAGATTTTCGCCTTCAAGATGGAGGAAATCCTGCGTGACCGCACCGTGGTGGGTCGGCTCGAAGCGACCGGGCTGCGACCGACCTTCCTCCACAAGTTCGAGAAGCGTGGCATCACCCTGCCGAATGACCTGTTCGTCATCCCCGGGGCAGAGCTACACGAGTTCGCGGGGAGGGCGGCTAATTGATGCTACGCCGGCTGACCACCCTCGCCGTCTTCGCACTGCTCGCGCTCGTGGCCGTACTGGCCGCATTCGGTGCGAACGCACAGCCGCGCGTGACGGAGGCCACAGGCACAGGCTTCCCCGCACGTTCGTACATCCTCACGCTGCCGCATGGAATGCAGCTGAAGCCCGGCGCCGTCCATGTCTTCGAGAACGGGCAGCCGGTGCCTGACTTGATTGTCACGCCGGTGGGCGAGAGCACCTCGAGGCAATTCGGTGCCGTGCTGGTCGTCGACGCAAGCACGAGCATGGAGGGGGAGCCGGAGCGTGCCGCATTCTCTGCTGCGAGGGCCTTTGCAGCCCAGCGAAAGGGTAAGGAACAGCTCGCTCTCGTGACCTACAACATCACACCGACTGTCGTCCTGCCGTTCACGACAGAGCAGGCAAGGATCGACGCGGCTCTCTCCAAACAGCCTCCGTTCCTGTTCGGAACGCATATCTATGACGCGATCACTCACTCCCTGGACCTGCTGCGAGTAGCGCACATCAGCGCCGGCACGATCGTCGTTCTTTCGGACGGACAGGAGCATGCGGCTCTCAACGACACGGCTGACCACGAGACCGAGGAAAGCGCGGCCGCGGCAGCACGCGCAGCGCACGTCCGGGTGTTCGCCGTCGGTCTGAAATCCCGCGTGTCAAAGCTCGAGGCCCTTCGAAAACTCGCCCGTGACACCGGGGGACGCTATGTCGAGACGACCTCGATCCGTCAGCTCAACGGGATTTACAAGCAGCTCGGGTCCAGCCTCGCGAACGAATACCTCATGCGGTACCGGTCTCTTGCGGCCCCGGACAAGCACATCGCGGTCACCGTCCGCGTCGACGGCTTGAAAGCAGTCGCGCGGGCTGAGTACCAGACGCCGGCGCTGCCGATCGCAACGAAAGCCCCGGCGGCACCGTACAAGCCGTCGGCGGTCGACCGGTTCTTGTCCTCGGCGGCGACGATGACCACCGTCGGATTGATCGTCGCGGTCTTGATTGGGTTTGGGGCGGCGACCATCCTTTCCAGGCCCCGGCAGGGAACCGTCCGCAGGCGGCTGGCGGAATTCGTCTCGGTGCCTGCGGCGATGCGCGACACGAGCCGGCGGCCGACGGCTCAACTCACCGAGAAGATGCTCGAGGGAACCGAGTCGATGCTGCGCGGCAGCACGAGGTGGCAGCGCTTCAAGTGGGAGCTCGGGATCGCCGGAGTCGCGATGCCCTCGGAGCAGATCATCGCCCTCACGACTATCGGTTCGCTCTTGACGGCCTTGATGATCAAAATCATCTTCAACTCGCTCGCGGTCGGTCTACTCGTCGCCGTCGTGATTCCTTTTGCCGTCCGTTCCGTGCTGAAGCGGAAGCTCGCAAAACAACGCAAGCTGTTCGCCGAGCAACTGGCCGACAACCTGCAGGTGCTGGCTTCCGCGCTCCGCGCCGGCCACAGCTTCGTTGGGGCTCTCGCTGTCGTGGCGAACGACGCCCCGGAGCCGGCTCGATCGGAGTTCCAGCGAGTCATCGGTGACGAACAGCTGGGCGTTCCCATCGACCAAGCTCTGCACGTCGTTGTCGAACGGATGGAAAGTCGAGAGCTCGAGCAAGTTGCGCTGGTGGCGGCGCTTCAGCGCGAAGCCGGCGGTAACACCGCCGAGGTGCTCGACCGCGTGACCGCCACGATCCGGGAGCGCTTCGAGCTCCGTCGGACCGTCCAGACGTTGACCGCGCAGGGACGAATGTCGCGCTGGGTCTTGACCCTCCTGCCGATCTTCCTCCTGCTGGCGATCACCCTGATCAACCCGGGCTACATGAACGTCATGTACGACTCGTCCTTCGGGCGTGTGCTCCTGTTTCTGTCGGCCGTCTCGATCGCGAGTGGTTCACTCGTGATCAAGCGAATCGTGAACATCAGGGTCTGACGATGATCCTCTTGCTGATCATCGGAGTCGCGCTCACGGGCCTCGCGAGCGCAACCATCGTCCGCGTGCTGTTCTGGTCGACCGGAGCCGGCCGATCTGTAGGAGTGCCGAGGCGTGTCGAAGCGTACGGCTTCGAGAAGATCAGCGAGCAGAAGGAAGAGAGCCCCGGCGGAGTTCGCGGCAAGCTCGACGAGGTCGCCACGAAGCTCGGCGGCGTCGTCGGCGATCGCTCGAAGGATCGCTCGAATGCCCGAATTCAGCGCGATCTCCTCGCCGCCGGCCTCTACCGCGTCACTCCGGGGCGTTTCATGGGCTACCGCATCCTGTGCACGGCAGGACTGTCACTCATGTTCGTCTGGCTCGCGGCGAGCGCCGGTTTCAATCCTGCCGCCATCGTGCTGCTGACCGCGTTCTTCGGATTCGTCGGCTGGTGGCTGCCCGCCCGGATTCTGCGCGAGCGCGGGTCGCGTCGACTGCAGGAGATCGACTACACACTGCCCGAACTGATCGACCTCCTTGTCGTCACGATCGAGGCCGGACTGGGGTTCGTGGGCTCGCTGCAAACCGCGAACACGCGCCTCACCGGGCCGCTCGGGCAGGAGCTCAGGTTGACCCTCCAGGAACAGACCATGGGTCTTTCGATCCAGGAGGCGATGCTCAACATGCTGGCCCGTTGCGATACGCCCTCGATGCGATCGTTCGTGCGCTCGGTCGTGCAGGGCGAGAGGCTCGGCGTGTCGATCGGGCAGATCATGCGCGACCTCGCACACGAGATGCGGAGGCGGCGCTATGCGACCGCGCAGGAGCGTGCGCAGAAGGCACCGATCAAGATCCTGTTCCCACTCGTTCTCCTCATCTTCCCGGCGATGTTCGTGATCCTGCTCGGCCCGGCGATGTTCCTCATGGTGAGGGCGCTCAGTGGTCTCTAGTCCCCTGGATCGTGTGGTTCCCGAGGATCAGGCCTTCCGCGCCGCCCGGGGCGTGGTGGCGCTGACGACCCCCGACGGCACCACGATCTGCGGAAGGTGCACCGTCGCGGATCGCATGTTGCCGCGGATGAGGGGACTTCTCGGCAGACGGCAGCTTGCATCCGGCGAGGGAATGCTCATCCGCCCCACGTCTTCGATCCACACCTTCTTCATGCGCTTCCCGATCGACGCTGTCTTTCTCTCACGCGACGGCGAGGTTCTGAAGGTTGCCGAGAATGTCGGCGCTTGGCGCGCACATTTTTGCCGCGGCGCGCACTCTGTCCTCGAGCTTTCCGCGGGGGAGGCCAAGCGTCGCGACATCGCGCCGGGTGCCCAGTTGGAAGCTCGGAAGTTCACGCCGGCGCCATGACTGATCGTGCCGTCGAGGATGTCAAGCTTCACCGGCTCCACCCTTTGCGGGTGTTGCTGGCCGGTCGCGATCGGCGTTTCCTTCGAGTGACTTCGTTCCTCCTCGCGCAGCGTGGCTACGACGTCGTCGAGACAAGTTCGAAAAAGACCCTGCAAGAGGTCGAGCGCCATAAATCCGACGTCGTCCTCCTAGAGACGAACGACACCAGGGGAGTCGCCGCTCGGATGGTGGCAGCCCTGGAGACATTGCCGACGGCGCCGAGCGTGCTCGTCGTGTTCGAAGATGACGAGGACGATCGTTGGCAGGGGTTCAGGGCGATCAAGAAATGGACGCCGGTCGATGAGCTCGTGGAACAGATCGAGGCGGCGGCCGTCAACCGGCCGGCTCCGCTTCTCGATGTGGAACGGGCATATCGATGACGAGCGGGAGCGTGATGACAACCACTCCACCGGAAACGACTCGGAGCGCGGATGTGATTCGTGTCGCCACGATCGCTATTGCTGCATTTCTGTCGTTGCTCGGAGCGATCAGATACGGCATGCACAAGGAGACGCTGGTCGTGATCTTCGTGATCTCGGTGCTGGTGGTGATCTCTCGCCATGACCTCGAGCGCCGCATCATCCCGAACCGAATCGTCGTGCCTGCCTGGATCGCGGTCCTCCTGGCACAAATCGCGATCTACCCTGGGCACTGGGTCGAATGGCTCGTGGCCAGCTTCGGCGCCGGGCTCTTCTTCCTCGCAATCGCCCTGGCCTACCCGGCGGGATTGGGAATGGGCGACGTCAAGCTCGCACTGCTGATCGGAGCGGCTCTGGGCTGGCCGGTGGTGACGGCCCTATTCCTCGGCACACTTGCGTCCGGGCTCGTCGCGGGCGTCATGCTTTTCAAAGAAGGTTCTTCCGCGCGCAAGCGGGCGATCCCACTCGGTCCGTTCCTCGCCGGTGGTGCGATCGTGGTCCTGCTCTTCCTCTAGAGAGGAATCGTTCAGATCGTTGAACGCAAGATGGGTCTTACGGCCCATTGTCTGTTGGGGCTAACTCAACGACACTTACTCCCGAGGGAAGGGAGCGGGGCGAGTGGGTGTAACTGCGGGCTCGCCTCCAAGGCAGTCAGAGATCGTGGGGGGCAATCTCCCCGCTGCGGCGGAGGCTTATCTAGACACGGCACTGATCGGCCAGGTCCACGTGGTCCGAAGCAGCGCGCCGAGGAACACGACGCTCGACGCAGTGGCGCGAATCTTCGGAACGCGGATCGAGGCGGAGGGAACCCGGGCCGAAATCGGTCGGCTACGCGGTCGCGTAGAGCGGCTGATCGAAGCCGGGCGGGACATGTCGACCGCAGTCGCAGTCGCTTATGCGAGCGACCTCTTCGTCTTCTGCACGATCGAGCGGCGCTGGCGCCGCAACGAGGCGGAGCGAGTCGTCTCGAAGCTCGCACGAGTGCTCGACCTTCCTGTCGAATCGATGGCTTTGCAGCTTTTTCTGGAGGCAGTGCGAGCGCCTCAGTTGCTCGACCTGCCGCCGGCGGTCGCCCTGCAGACGCAGCTCAGGTTGCTGCTCGCCCTGGCGCCCGTCGAAGAGGCCTCGCTCTGGACGGCCGGAACTGACCGACGGCCGACCTGCCTCGTCGACGAAGGGCTGACCGCCCAAACCAGGCGGTTCCGGGGCATCGCGTCAAGAGCGCTCGAAGGCGCTCCGGCCCAGAGCGGCTCGCGCGGGACGATCGTGGGCGCACCGGTCTTGCGCTGGGAGACGCCGTGGGCCGCGATCGTGGCCAGGTCACGTGTCGAGAATCGGCAGGTAGTGGCCGTGTACCTCGCGGAAGCTGCGGCAGCGATGAGCCCGGTCGTCGAGCGCGAGCTCGTGCTCGATCGCAGCGCCACGCGTGAGCGGTCCCTCGTACGGGCGAGCGAGCGTCGCCTCAGCAGGCTCGCGTTCGATCTGCACGACGGCGCGCTTCAGCACATCGCAGCCTTCGGCGCGGACATGTTCCTCGTCAAGCGCCAGTTGATGGAGCTCTTGCCCGAGGAGAACCAGGCTCTGGGTGTCTCGCGAATCGGCGACCTCGAATCGCGAATTTCGGAGCTCGATCGCATCCTCAGAGAGCTTGCGCACTCGTTCGAGCCGGGGAGCCTCGTACGCCGCCCACTCCCGGTCGTGATCGACGATGAGATCGCCGCCTTCAGCGAGCGGACCGGCATTCCGGTTCAGCGTCGCGTCGAGGGTGATTTCGACGGCATGACGGTCTCGCAAAAGATCGCGCTCGTCCGGGTCGTGCAGGAGGCGCTGACGAACATCCGCGAGCACGCGAACGCAGCGCACGTGCGCATCACGATCTCGGCGCGCAGCGGCGGCATCGATGCGCGGGTCGAGGACGACGGCGCGGGCTTCCAGGTTGCACGTACCTTGCTCGACAGCGCCCAACGGGGACGCCTCGGGCTCGTCGGCAGCAGCGAACGGGTTCGGCTGCTCGGCGGCAAGTTCGACGTGCGCAGCAAGCCGGGCGGGCCGACGACCGTTTCACTGAGTCTGCCGCGCTGGCGGCCTATGGGCGTCGAGCAGTCTGGCGATCTCGCCGGGCACGCCGCGCTCGCCGCCGAGTAACTCGACGCCGGCGGCGTCGGGCCGGGCGGCTTACTACTTGCCGTTCCCCTTGCCGTTCCCCTTGCCGTTGCCCTTGCCGTTGCCCTGACCGTTGCCACCGGCATTCCCGTGGCCAGACGGTTCTGACGTCGCCGGCGGAGACGGGCCGGTGCTTTCCACAGCCGGCGCAATGTCCTTTTGCTTCGGAGGCTTTGTCGGCTTCGGCTTGTCCGGCTTGGGCTTGTCCGGCTTCGGGTGGCTGGGCGGAATCGCCGGCGTGGCCGGTACAGCCGGCTTCGGCGCAGGCGGTTTCGCTGGTTGCGCCCGGACCGCCGGAACCGCGCGCGCTCTCGAGTGGCGCGGTTTCTTCGTTCGAGCCGGGCGGCCCGGCACCGAGCTCCCGCGCCCGCCCGAGCTCGTCGCGGCAGGAGCCGCTGAAGCCGTGGGTGCCTGTGCTGTCCCGCTCGACGGGCCGGACGCTGTAATGCCTCCGCCGCCGCCCACGGGGGTGGGCTGACCGGGAGCCGGCGTGCCGGGCACGGGCGAGCCAGGCGTGGGCGAGCCAGGAGTAGGCGATCCGGGCGCAGGAGAGCCCGGCGCAGGAGAGCCCGGTGCAGGAGAGCCCGGCGCGGGCGAGCCAGGAGCGGGCGAGCCAGGAGCGGCCCCTCCCCCCGGTGAGACCGAACCGCTCGAGGCGAAGATCGGGATGAAGCCCGTAAACGGCGACGGTGGGACCGACGGCCTCGCCACGCGCGGCCGTAGAGGCTCGACGAGCGAGGGCACGTTTCGTACCTGCGTGCCAGGGAGAGCGACCTCCCGGATCGCCGAGCTCTCGTCAGTCGACAGGGCGTGCATCCAGATTTGGGCGGACGCGACTGCACCGGCAGCGACCGCGCCGACATAGCTCCCCCCGATGAGGATCCGCCTCATACCCTAAGTATGGCCGCAAGGCCAGATGCCGAACCGCTTATGGGGTTTCCGGGGTAACCGCGACGACGCGGTCCTTGCCCTGCCGCTTTGCGCTGTAGAGAGCGAGGTCAGCTGCGGTCATCAGTTCGTCCGCGCTGCGGGCCTCGGGGAAGGCCGCAACACCGAAGCTCGCGGTGATGTGAACCTGGGCTTCGCCCACCTGGATTGCGAGCTCCGCGGCGGCGACACGAAGATTCTCGGCGAGCCCCTCCGCGCCCGGCGCATCGGTCTCGGGCAGGAGGATCGCGAACTCCTCCCCACCGAGTCGTGCCGCCAGGTCGATGCCTCGAATCCTCCCCTGCAAGACCTCGGAGAAGGCACGCAGCACCTCGTCACCGGCCTGGTGCCCGAAGAGGTCGTTGACGTCCTTGAAATCGTCGAGGTCGGCGACGATCAACGCGAGCCCGTTGCCGAAACGCTCTGCGCGCTGCAGCTCCGTGTCGAGTGACTCGCGGAAGGAACGGCGATTCGCAAGACCCGTCAGCTCATCTGTCACAGCCTGACGTTTGACGATTCCGTGCAGCCGCGCGTTGTCGAGCGCCACTGCGGCCTGCGCGACGAGCGAATGCGCAAGCGCGATCGTCCGGTCGTCGAAACCGGTGGGAAGCGGGTGCAGGATCAGGGCGAGCTCTTCGCCGGCAACCTCCGCGCTCGCGAGCTCGAGCCGAAGCGGAGGTCCTGTTCGCTCGAAACTGCCCTCGCGCGCGACCTCCTGACCGCCGCGGATCGCGACGCCGGCGACCGCTCCCGTCGCTTCCATCGCGGCGTGCAGGATGACCGGCAAGAGCCGGTCGGGCTCGTGCGTGTAGGCCAGCGCGTCTCCGAGCAGGGCGACCACCTGCCGGACGTCTCGGCGGCGCGGCCGGCTCCGAGGGCGTCCGGTCACCAAATACAGGCCCCGTATCAGGGCGGCGAGCGTTCCGAGCGACACCAGAGTCGCAAGGATCAGCCACAGGGTCCGCCTGCCTGCGCCCTCCCCGATCGCCGACCTTGGTGTTGCGGCCTCGAGCACAACGGGCTGCGGCGTGGCGACGAGCCTCGCCGCGAAGACGCGGTACTTCCGGCCGCCCTGCACGAGGTCGAAAGCCTTGCCGACGGACGCGTCCCGTGCCTCGTTGCCGATGCGCACCCACAGCCGGTCGGGCGACGCAACGTCGGCCGCGCGACCGAGACGCTCGAGCAGCGTGCTGTCCACCGGGATGACCGCGACGACGCGGCCGATCGAGCGTGAGCGAGCAACTACGCGGACGGTTCGCGTGACCGACGCCGGCGGCACACGCCCGGCCAGAAGCGTCGTTCCTGCGTAGACGGCGAGGTCCTGTCGACCTCGCAGCAGGCGCCCGGCGGCGCCCCGGTCGCGTCGCTGCACTGCCCGCTGCAACGCCGGCGAGGCGGCGAGCGAGCCGGCCCGGGCGTCGGCCACACCCACGAGACCGCTGAAGCCGGCGGCCGCGGCGCGAACCTCGCTCGCGAGCCGCGAGTCCGCCCGGTCCAGCTCGGACGCCCCAGTGCCCAGGGCAGCCACCCACGCCGCAACGAGCACCACCAATAGCGCTCCGAGTACGAGTAGGCCGGACACCGCAGCCCCGCTCCCCCGCGGGTGAACTGACAAGAACCCGATCCTCCCTACGTAGGATCCCTGGCTCATCCCCCGAAAGGGGGAGGCCTACGATGAATGCCGCCGTCGCCAAGCTGCGTGAGCTCGAGACCCGGGGGGACGGCCGGGCCTATGTCCAGCTGGCGGGGCTCGTCGACCGGCTCGAGCTCAAGGAGGGGTACACGGGTGAGCACACGGCCGCAGTCAGCCGCCTGGCCGTGGCGATCGCGACCGAGCTGAAGCTGCCGGCTGCCGAGCACCGCTGCGTCGAGTTGGGAGCTCTCCTTCATGACGTGGGCAAGCTCTCGATTCCCGATCGGGTCCTCACCAAGCCTGCTCCTCTCAACGAGCTCGAATGGGAGGCGATGCGGCGCCATGCCGCCCTCGGCGAGCGTTTGCTCGCCCGTATTGTGCAACAGGCGGACGTCCTGGCGGTGGTGCGATCGCACCATGAACGGTGGGACGGCCGTGGCTATCCCGACGGCAAGCGAGGCGAAGAAATTCCGCTGGCCGCCCGGATCGTCGCCGTGGCAGACGCCTTCCAGGCCATGATCGAACCCCGGCCGTACCGCGAGCCGCGGACGCGGGCCTCGGCCCTCGAGGAGATCGCCTCCCAGTCCGGCCATCAGTTCGACCCGAGTTGCGTCGAAGCTCTCCGGGCCGTCCTCAGCTGACGCAGCAGGGAGCCGAGCGTCGCTCCCGAATACGCCTCGGGCGGCGGTGTCTTCCGAAGTTCGACGGTTGCAGGATTGCACCGCCGCTTCATATTGCTCGCGCGTAGTCGGACGCACTGGCTGAAAGGTGTGCCTCTCTGGCCCGCGACACGCTTCTTGGACGCTTCATCCGCTGGCGGGTCTAGCTGAGCCGCGCGGACGTCTATCCCCCTCTGCCATCTGGAAACCCCCTTTGCGGGGTGCGCTCCCCGATCCGACGTACCGACATCCCCCAAAGAGTGAATTTCACCGACCCGGTTGGGCCGGACCGGGAAGGGTCGATTGGAGATCCCGCTTCCCGGAAGCCCAGAAGTACGTGGTCGCTGAGCCTCACGGCGAGTTTCCCGACCTGCCTGCGGACGCAGGCGACCCTAGGAGGGCTTAAACGTGCGAATTTTCAGGTTGAAAAACAACAACAAGAAGCGTGTGGCCGTAATCGCGATCCTCGCGATCGCAGTCTCGGTCATCGGTGTGGCGATCGCGGCGTGGACGACCGGCGGAACTGGATCGGGCCAGGCTTCGGCCGGCTCGGCGACGTCGATGACGATTTCGGCCGGGACACCGAGCACGAGTCTCTACCCAACTGCCTCGGCGGACGTCGCCGCGACGATCAGCAACCCGAACCCGTACAAGGTGCACGTCAGCTCGATCTCGCTCGGCGCGATCACTGTCGACGGCGGCCACAGCGGCTGTAACACGGCGAGCGTCACGGTCACCTCACCGGCGGACAACAGCGGCGCAGGCTGGGACGTGCCCGCCAAGAGTGGAGCCGTCAACGGCTCGTTGGGCGTCGATCTGGCGAACGCGGTCTCGATGACCAACGCGGCGAACGATTCGTGCCAGGGTGCGACGTTCACCGTTGCCCTGACCGCGACCGGCGCGAGCACCCCGTAGCGCTGGGATTGCGACGACGCTCGGGTGCGCGGGCGGACGTCAGACGATGCCTCTCGCAGAGCAGGCCTGGAGCAGGGTCAGCCGGATCACCGTGCTGGCCCTGCTCGCGCTGTCACTCACTGGTCCCGCCGTTGTTCTCGGCGAACGGACCGGGGCCGCTGGGTGGGAGCTCGTGCCTAGCCGATCCTCGCCACTCGTTCGGATCACGAGCAACCGCGTCCTTGGCCTTTACCCCGGCATGAGCAAAGAGCTGACATTGACGCTTCGCAACTCCAACACAAGACACAGCATCGTGGTGCGCCGCCTGCGCGTGCGTGACATCGCGACGACGAAACCCGGCTGTGCACCGTCGGTGCGGAACCTCGCAATCCGGCAGTACAAGGGCGCACCCATCCGCATCGCGCGAGGACGCGCGCGCAGCGTGACCGTGCTGCTGTCGATGCCGAACACCGTCTCCGATGCCTGCCGCCGGGCGACGTTCAGTCTGCGCTACACAGCGCAGGCTCGGATCAAGGCGAGCCAGTAGTGCTCGGGTTGCTCGGTGTTGCTCTGCGCGCGACGGCGCACCGGCTGGCACCCGTCGTCGTCGCAACGGTCATCGCCGGCACCGCGGCGACCGCGTGGGCGTACTGGACGACGAACGCGGCTGCCGGGAGCACGGGCGCCGCCACCGCAGCGACTGTCAACCAGGGGGCGACTCCGAGCGTGGGGCTGACCTCGATCGGGCGCGAGGCAAGCCTCACTTGGGGCGCCTCGACGCTTTCGAACGGAACCGCGGTCACCGGTTATCTCGTCAAGCGTTATCCGGCCGGCGGCGGTATCGCCACCATCAGCCCGATCGGAACGTGTAGCGGGACCGTCGCCTCGACGGGCTGCTCCGAGGACGACGTTCCGCCCGGCGACTGGCAGTACACAGTCACACCGAGCGTGGGCTCATGGCGAGGCAGCGAAAGCTTGCTGAGCGGCATCGTCAGCGTCGGCGCGGCGACGATGGGTGTGAACGGATCGCCCTTCGGCAATGCCGCATTCACTCCCGCGTTCGCGACCACGACGGGTTCGATCAGCGGCTTCTCGGGCTACGGTGGCGGAGAAGGCGTCACTTACCGCCTTGACGGTGCCACGGCGCTGACCGGATCGCCGAGCGCAGTCGGCACGAGCGGCAACGCCGCCATCACCTCCCTAGCGATTCCGAAGAGCGCGGGCGACGGAGCCCATACGGTCTATGCGATCGGTGACGCCGCGTACGTCGCCTCACAGGCGAGCGCCGGAATCGTGATCGACACGACTGCGCCCACGGCGACCGCGACGCTTACGCCCGCGGCAAATGCCACCGGCTGGAACAACACGACGCCGATCGGCGTCACGCTCAGCGCCAACGACGGCAGCGGCTCCGGCCTCAACCAGATCAAGTACACGACTGACGGCTCGGATCCCACGAGCTCCGGCACAGCGCAGGTCTACTCCGGCTCGTTCAGCATCTCTGCGCAGGGAACGACGACCGTGAAGTACTACGCAAGTGACATCGCCGGCAATGCCTCTGCGGTGCAGACGCGGTTGGTCAAGATCGACACCGCTCCGCCGACGAACAGCATCTCGCTCACCAACCTCAGCGGCGGCGTCTTCCCCACCTCCGGACCACTGGCTGACGGGTCGAGCATCTACTACCGGGGCGCTGCGGTGGGCTCCTTCACGATCAGAAACGCGGTCGCCGACACGCTTTCGGGCCCGGCATCAAGCTCGACGAGCGCACTCGCCGGAGGAGCGAGCGGCTGGACGCACACCTCCTCGCTGGTGGCGACGCCGGCAGACGGCCCCTACGTCTCCAATCTCTTCAGCTGGAACGCCGGCACCACGAGCGGACCGACCGAGACGATCACCGGCCGCGACCTCGCCGACAACTTCGTTGCATCCACGCTCAATTTCGTCAATGACTCCATCGGTCCGAGCGGGGGCTCCGTCGATGCAAGCGGGCTCGCGGGCACCGGTAGCCGCTACTCGACGTCGGCCACGCTCAGCATCTCGCTCGCCAAGGGCAGCGATTCCAGCTCCGGCCTCGCCGCGACGGGCGCTCAGCTGTTGCGCGCCGAGGCGACTCTCTCCTCGAACGGGACGAGCAACGGCACGTGCGGAAGCTACGGAAGCTTCACCCAGGTCGGATCCAATGATCCGAGCACACCGTTCACCGACAATGCGGGCGGCGGGATCTCGACGGGACACTGCTATCAGTACGAGTACGTCGTGTACGACAACGTCGGCAACGCCACGACGTACGTGAGCCCGGACATCAAGGTGGATACGTCGGGCCCGTCGGCGCCGTCGCTGTCGCTGTCAGCTGCGAGCGGCAACACGTTCGTCAGCGGCAGCACCGTCTACATCAACGCGCAGGCCGGCAAGTCAGGCAGCTTCCAGGCCGCCGCCACCTCAACAGACAACGACTCCGGCATCCTCAAGCTCAACTTCCCCACCCTCACCGGCTTCACCAGCGGCGGC